>CAUTSW010000063.1:0-7201 GCA_963541085.1 uncultured Campylobacter sp. | reverse complement strand
ATTAGATGATGCAAAAGAGGCTGTGCGTGAGGCGTATATTGCCGAGAAAAATTTGAAAATCATCGTTTTAAAAGGTGAAAAATTTGGCATTGAAGCGCAAAATTCACTTCTTTTGATTTTAGAAGAGAGCCCAAAAAATATCGCTTTTATTTTGGTTGCACCAGCGAAAAATATTTTTTTACCGACGATTTGTTCGCGCATGTTTATAAAAACTAAATTTAATAAAACTGCGCCTATACAAATCAATTTAAATTTTACTCGCCTTACATTGATGGAAATTATGCAATTTTTAGATGAAAAAATAGCCGCCGAGCGCATCGGGGAATTTGGCAAAACAGAGCTTAAAGCGACGATTAGCGTTATTTTTCGCCAGAGTTTGGCACAGGGTGTAAAATTTAGCGAAAATGAGTTAGAGTTTATCAAAAAACTAGCTGTTTTGGCGGATTTAAATGCAAAAGCGCACTCAGTTTTGACGCCACTTTTATTGATGATAGAGAGAAAAAATAGATGAAAATTTATAAAATTAATGCAAATTCAAATTTCAATGAACTTTGCGCCACAATAAAACCGCAAAATTTCGGGGCAAATTTGATGCAAAAAAAATCAACTCTAAATTACTTTCTTTTGCGTGATATTAGCTCCCCTGCGGCTAATATTTTAAAGCAAGACGCGCTAAGCGTGGGTGCGGAATTAATCACGAATGAAAATGTGATTTTGGGCTGCAAAAGCTCGGATGCGCTTTTGATGGCGACGCAAAAACAGCTTGAAATTTTGGCAAAAAAAGAGGCTTTGCAGGATTTTGGCCTAAAAAATTTAGCGAAATTTATATCGCAAAATTTCAAAAAACCAGCTCGCGCGCAGATTATGGGTGTTATAAATTTAAACAATGATAGCTTTAATCCAGCCTCAAGAGTAAACGCATCTGAAGCAATCGCGCGTATTGAGCGTCAAATTAGCGAAGGTGCTGAATATATTGACATCGGCGGAGTCTCATCAAGACCTGGTAGCGAATATATTGGGCGCGATGGCGAATTCGCGCGGATAAAAGAGACGATTGATGAAATTTATCGCCAAAATTTGCACGAAAAGGCGATTTTTAGTCTTGATAGTTTTGATGAGTATTGCGTTGAATATGCGCTAGGGCGCGGTTTTGGTGTGATTAATGATATTAATGCTAATTTAAATTTGGGTGCGCTTGCAAAAAAATATGACGCAATTTATACGCTCATGCATAAAAAAGGCGATACGCAAACGATGCAAAATGAGCCAAAATATGCCGATTTAATCGGTGAAATTGATGAATTTTTCGTGCAAAATTTGGCGCATTTGGAGCAGATGGGCGTAAAAAAAGTCTTTTTAGACGTTGGGATTGGTTTTGGTAAAAGTGCGGCTGATAATCTGTTTTTGATTAAACATTTAGAACATTTTTTGCGCTTTGAAAGACCGCTATTTGTGGGCGCATCACGCAAATCCCTTATTGGTGCATACACTGGTGCAAGTGTGGAAAATCGCCTAAGCGGGACGCTATTTTTACATCTAAAAGCATTTGAAAACGGCGCGCAGATTATTCGTGCGCACGATGTTAAAGAGCATAAGCAGATGTTTTTAATGCAAGAAGCGTTAGACTATGTAAATATTTGGTGAAAAATGGATAAATTTGAATACGAAAAAGCGATTAAAACGCTCGATTTATGGGCAAAAGCCTACTATGTTGATGATGAGCCAATTGCTACAGACGAAGAGTATGACGCGCTTTATAGGGCGGTAGAAAATTACGAGCGTGAAAATCCTGATGAGGTTTCGCCGTTAAGTCCGACGGCGCAAATCGGGGCTAGAATTAATGAAAATTTGCCATCAAATAGTGCCGAAATTTCATCTGGTTTTAATAAGCGCACTCATTTAGCGCAGATGTGGTCGATGGAAGATGTCTTTAATGAAAATGAGCTAAAAGAGTGGATTGCGCGTTCTCAAAAGGGCGAATTTAGTTTTTTTTGTGAGCCAAAATTTGATGGAGCTAGTCTAAATTTGCTCTATGAAAATGGCAAATTAATAGCTGCCACGACGCGTGGAGATGGCAAAATCGGCGAGGAAGTCACGCAAAATGCACGTCAAATTTTGGGCGTTTTGGATGAAATTTCATATCGCGAACGCATAGAAATTAGAGGCGAGGTTGTGATTACAAAGCGCGATTTTGATGAGCTCAATTTAGCGCGTTTAAACTCTGGCGAAAAGCTATTTTCAAACCCACGCAACGCCGCTTCTGGGTCGCTTCGTCAGCTAGATCCCGCCATAACATCTCAGCGCAAACTGCGTTTTATGCCATGGGGTGTAGGGGCAAATTCGCTTGAGTTTTCGCGTCATAGCGATGTGATGAAATTTGTGCGAGATTTAGGCTTTTTAAAAGATGATTTTTGTCAAATTTGCCCAGCCGATGGGATTTTGCGCGTTTATAATGAGCTGCTTGCAAAGCGCGATGAAAAAGAGATTATGATGGATGGTATGGTCGTGCGTGTTGATGATTTGCGCGAGTGTGAGAGGCTTGGTTATACGATTAAATTTCCAAAATTTAGTGTCGCTTTTAAATTTCCGCCAGTGGAAAAAACGACACGTTTGATTGATGTTGCGTTGCAGGTTGGGCGCACGGGTGCGATTACGCCTGTAGCTATTTTGGAGCCTGTAAATATCGATGGCGCGTGGGTTAAAAACGCTACTTTGCATAATTTTGATGAAATTTCGCGTCTAAATTTGATGAAAAATGATTTTGTAAATTTAATCCGCTCAGGCGATGTAATCCCAAAAATCACGCAGGTTTTTCACACTAGACGCGATGGGACGCAAACGCCCATTAAACGCCCGCAAATTTGCCCTGTTTGTGGCGAAAAAGTGCTTGATGAAGGCATTTTGATACGTTGTCAAAATATCACTTGCAAAGCGCGAGCTATTGGGTCTCTCATCTATTTTGCGTCGAAAAAATGCATGAATATCAACGGGCTAGGTGAAGCGATAATTGAACTTCTTTATGAAAAGGGAAAAATCGCTCAAATTATCGATATTTTTCGATTAAAAGCGGAGGATTTTGCCGGATTAGATGGTTTTAAAGAGCGCAAAATCAATAATATTTTAGGTGCGATAAACAGCGCAAAAAAGACCACTTTAGCGCGTTTTATTACCTCTTTAGGTATTGAGCATATCGGCGAAGTAGCAGCGCGCGAAATCGCGTTAAAATTTGGTGAAAACTGGCTAAATGCGACGCGCGAAGAGATTTTAAATATTGATGGTTTTGGCGAGGCTATGGCGAAAAGTTTGAGCGAATTTATAGCGATAAACCGCGCTAAAATCGAGGAAATTGCGGAGTTTTTAGAGTTTGAAAAACAAGTGCAAATTAGCGATAAATTTAGCGCAAAAACCTTTGTTATCACTGGCACTCTTTATGCCCCGCGCGATGAGATCAAGGCGCGTTTGCTTAGCCTTGGCGCGAAGGTTTCTAATTCGGTTTCTAAAAAAACAGATTTTTTAATCGCTGGCGACGAAGCTGGTTCAAAGCTAGAAAATGCCCTAAAATTAGGCGTCCGCGTGATTTATAAAGATGAATTGGAGCAGTTTTTTGAGAGCTGATTTATATGTGGCAAATGCGCTTAATATTAGTAGAAATAAGGCAGCTGAACTGATAAAAACAGGGCAAATTTTATGCGATGGGGCGCAAATTTTACGTCCAAGCGATGAGATTTTTAACTCTAATCAATCAAATTTAGATCAAAATTTAGATGGTTTTTTGCATGATTTAAACGCTTTTAAATTAGGGCAAAATGCTCAAACACAATCTGCAAATTTATCCCATAAAATCAGTGTTTTAGGCGAAATTTACGTCTCTCGCGCCGCGCTTAAATTAAAAGCGTTTTTATCGCAAGATTTAACTAAATTTGGCGTTAAAATTTCTGGCGCAAATGTGCTTGATGTTGGCTCATCAACTGGCGGATTTATTCAAATTTGGTTAGAACTTGGCGCGCAAAAAATCACAGGCGTTGATGTAGGGCAGGGGCAATTAAGCCCCAAAATCGCCATAAATTCGCGCGTCAAAATGTATGAAAACACCGATATTCGCGCGTTTAAAACCGACGAAAAGTTTCAAATTTTAAGTGCTGATGTGAGTTTTATTTCGCTCACTTCGCTTTTAAATGTCATTTCGCGCTTTGATTTTACATACGCTATTTTGCTTTTTAAACCGCAATTTGAGGTCGGCAAAGAGGCCAAACGCGATAAAAAAGGCGTTGTCAAAGATGATAAAAAAATCGCTCTTGCGCGTAAAAAATTTGAGCTAGAAGCTGGAATTTGTGGATTAAATTTACTCTTTTGCGAGGCTAGCAAAGTGGCTGGAAAAGAGGGAAATTGCGAATATTTTTATCTATTTCAAAAGGTGCAAAAATGAGAAAAACTTTCATATTAATACTAAATTTGGTGCTGTTTTTTGGATGTGCAAACAAAAATAATGAACACATAAAAGTAGTCGGAAATATCGATTATAGCGGGCTTAGCGGGACTTGGTATATTGTTGGGCTTTATAAAAATGGCGAATGTAATAATGATGAAATTACGATAGATTATATGATAGAAAAAGATAGTTTTTCATATCTTAAACGTCAAATTTCAAGAACAAAACAAGATAAAAAAGAGGCAAAAGCTTTAGTTGAAAAAGG
Organism: uncultured Campylobacter sp.; assembly: GCA_963541085.1. Taxonomy (GTDB): domain Bacteria; phylum Campylobacterota; class Campylobacteria; order Campylobacterales; family Campylobacteraceae; genus Campylobacter_B. The sequence goes on along the minus strand of CAUTSW010000063.1, from coordinate 2,507 downwards.
CAAAATTCGCATCCTAAAAGATAGATCAGGTGCACTCGAAATCAGCCGTTTTGGGCTATTTTACGACTCTTATAACATTGTAAATTTAGATGTGAATTACAAATCCGCGCTGATTGTGGGTGATGGCGATTTTTGGGTTATCGATAGAAAACCGCAAATGCCGTTTTTGATGCGCGAAATTTATACAAAATATCTGTTAAAACACGGCTTTAAGCAAGATCAAATTTGTTGGAAAAATGATGAAAAAAGGTGAAAATCCCGCTTTTTTATTACAAACGCCTAACAAAGATGAAATTTACTCTCTTGCGATTGGGCGATTTGATGGGCTTCATCTAGGACACGGCGCGATTTTTGCTCATCTTGGCGAGAGATCTGCGGTGCTTATTATCGAAAATCACCACGCAAATTTGACGCCGATTCGCACAAAATTTCTTAAAATCCCACTCTTTTTTTATGAATTTAACGAGATTCGCGCTCTTTGCGTGAGTGATTTTATCGCGAAACTTCGTGCTGATTTTGCGAATTTAAAACAGATTGTAGTCGGCGCTGATTTTCGTTTTGGACGCGATAGAAGCGGTGGCGTAGATGAGCTTAGGGCGAGTTTTGATGGCGAAGTTTGTGTTGTTGATGAGTATAAAATCTCAGGCGTTGCGGTGCATAGCGCAAAAATTCGTGAGTTTTTAAGCGCGGGCGAGATTAAAAAAGCCAACACATTTTTAGGGCGCAATTACGAGATTTGCGGGCAGGTTGTGCGCGGTGCGGGGCTTGGCAAAAGGGAGCTTTTTGCGACGATTAATGCCGATATAAATGGCTATTTTTTGCCTAAAAATGGCGTGTATGCGACGTTTGTGCGTATTTTAGGTAAAAATTTGGGCGTAAGCGTCTTTAGCCCAGCGCGCAAAAATTTTGATGATAAAAGCGGTGAAAATTTGGATAAATTTAGTCAAATTTCAGGCGGTAATTTTGGCTGGTTTTGGGGTGCGACATTTATTGGAAATCGCCTTAGTGTTGATGGGAAATTTGCGATTGAGACGCACGTTTTAGCAGATGAAAGCGGGCGAAAAATAAATGCTGATTTTTGGCAAAATTTAGGCGATATTGTGGGATCAAATTTAGAGATTAGGTTTGTAAAATTTATTCGCGAGAATATCAAATTTAGTAATTTGTCTGCGTTAAAGGCGCAAATTTCGCGCGATTTTGACGAAATTCGAGCTGTTTTGCAAAGCGAAAAGTGTTAAATTTAAACTAATTTGCAAGATAAAAAATTTAAATTTTAAATCTTTTTAATAGGCGCGAAACATCAATTTAGCCAAAAATTTATAGCGCGATATTTATTGAAAAATATATTGGTAATGATAAATTTACCACTAAAATGCATGTTTTAGCAGGTGAAAATAGGCAAAAATGGATGCTGGTTTTTGGCTAAATTTAAGTGATATTCTTGAGTGAAATTTGCGTTAAATTTTAGTAAATTGTTAAAATTAAATGAATTTTTGCAAAGAATTTGATGAAATTTAAATTATCAAATTGTGTTAATTTAGTTAAAAATTTGTGCCAAATTAAATCTTAAAATTTGACTAAATTTTTAAGCAAATCAACCAAAAATTTGATGAAATAAAATTTGCACCCTGTTTAAAAATTACCAAAAAAGTGAGAAAAAATGAGAGACGATGTCTTTAAAACCCCGATAAAAAAGCAGTTTGAGTTTGATGAGAAAGTTGCTAGTGTTTTTGATGATATGATTTCGCGTTCGGTGCCTTATTATGCGCTGAGTGCTGATTTAACGTGCGAATTTTTGGCACGGACGCTTTTGCAAGGTGCAAAAATAGCCGATTTTGGCTGTTCGACTGGTGCGCTCTTGCTAAAATTGCACGAAATTCGCCCTGATTTTTCGCTTATTGGGATTGATGATGCCCCACACATGCTAAATATTGCACGCACAAAAGCAAACGCGTATGGCGCAAAGATAGAATTTCGCTGTGAAAATCTGCTCGAATGCGATTTTAAGGGCGTTGATTGCGCTATTATGAACTATACTTTGCAATTTTTGCGTCCACTTTTGCGCCCTGGATTTGTGCGTAAAATTTACGAAAATCTCGCCGAAAATGGCGTTTTTATCCTCTCTGAAAAGTTGCTTTTTGAGGATGCGACGATGAATAAAAATATCATTGAAATTTATGAAAATTATAAATTTCGTCAAGGTTATACGAAATTTGAGATCGCGCAAAAGCGTCAAGCACTAGAAAATGTGCTTATTCCATTTAGCGAAACCGAAAATAAAAATATGCTTTTGAGTGCCGGTTTTAGGCGAGTAGAGTCTATTTTTCGCTGGGCAAATTTCGCCGTTTTTGTCGCGATGAAATGAAAAAGCGGGTAATTTTGCAAAATATTTGGCTCATCATAACTTAATGCAAACATAAGAATTTAATCTTTAAAAAGTGTGAGAAAACGGGCAAATTTAGCCGAAAAATCCTAATCAATGAGCTATTTTTGTGCCAAAGATGGTG
>CAUTSW010000062.1:0-7399 GCA_963541085.1 uncultured Campylobacter sp. | reverse complement strand
AAGATATTGAGTTACTTTGCTATGCGATTTTAACCGATGCACAAAAGAGCGAATTAGAGGAAAATAAAGAGCTAGACTTCGCGCTAGAACTCCCTAATATTGGTCGTTTCCGCGCAAACTATTACTACACAATGAATGGTGATTTAGCAGCTGCTTTTCGTATTATTCCTATCGAAATTCCATCTCTTGATGATTTAAAAGCGCCTAAAATTTTCAAAGAAATAGTAAAACGCGAGCGCGGATTGATCCTAGTTACAGGTCCAACTGGTAGCGGTAAATCAACAACTTTGGCCGCGATGTTAAATGAAGTAAATGAGACAGTGCGCAAACATATCATCACAGTTGAAGATCCGGTTGAGTTTGTCCATCGCAATAAATTAGCACTTTTTTCTCATAGAAATATCGGTACAGACACACAATCTTACGCTCGCGCGTTAAAATATGCCTTGCGTCAAGACCCAGATATCATTCTAATCGGTGAGATGCGCGATAGAGAGACTATTTCTATTGCAATTACAGCAGCCGAAACTGGCCACTTAGTATTTGGCACACTTCACACAAACTCGGCAATTCAAACAATCAGCCGTATCACAGATAGCTTTGAAGGTGGCGAACAAACACAAATTAGAAATATGCTCTCCGTCTCGCTAACAGCGATCATTTCGCAAACTCTATTGCCAAAAAATGGTGGCGGACGTTTGGCTGTACATGAAATTTTGGTTAATAATCACGCTATTGCAAACCTAATTCGCGAAGATAAAACACCTCAAATTTACTCACAAATGCAGTTAAACCAAGCCGAAACCGGCATGACAACTCAAACGCAATCTATGGTAAAAGCAGTAAAAGCAAATTTAATCACAAAAGAAAACGCGATTAGATATTCTACAAATATGCAAGAGATTGTTCCGATTTTAGGTGCCTAAAATGAGTTCAGCGCAGTGGTTTGACGCACTCGTCATTGGTTTGATGGTGCTTTTTGCATTAAAGTATTTAGCAAGCGGTTTAATCCGCGAAGTTTTTGGCATAGGTGGGATTATAGGCGGAATTTATATCGCAGCAAAGTATAAGATGCAAGCTGGCGAATGGATAACAAAAAACGTCTATGATCTAACTCAAAATGGCGTAATTGAAGCACAAGGCACACAGATGCTATCTGGTTTTATTGCGACACTATTTTGCTTTTGGATTGTGTGTTTGATTGTCGGTGAAATTTTATCTAAATTGATAAATTTAAGCGGACTTGGAATTATAAATCATCTAGGTGGCGCGATTTTTGGCGTAGCAAAGATTTTTTTAATTTTAAGCGTAATTACAGCACTAACGCAAAGCGCAATTTTATTAAACAAACAAACACATAAATATGTAGAAAATAGCTTAGTTTTCCCATATTTAGTAAAATTTGGTTCTATGATAATAGGCGATTTAAAATTTAGCGAATTTTCTAATAGTGATTTACTAAATTTAGACACAAATTTAACAACACATGAGCCTAAAATTAGTTCGCCAGGCGATATAAATGACAACGTGATTTTAGACTCAAACGAAACTAATAGTTCGAATAAAGTTATTGTAACTGATAAATAATTTTTTTTTAGGAGATGAAAAATGGACGTAAATAATCTAGAATTTGAAAATTTATTGGCAAAATTCAGAATACTTTTAAAGGATAATGGTCTTAAATATACATTTCAACGCGAGGCACTTTTGCGCACTTTATACAATGCAAATGACCACTTTACACCAGAAAATTTATACAATGAGATAAAAAAACAATACCCAGGTATAAATATAGGTATAGCAACAGTTTATAGAAGCCTCAATTTGTTAGAAGATGCAGGCATTGCAACGTCAATTTCTTTTGGTATCCAAGGAAAAAAATACGAACTAGCAATCAAACCTCACCACGATCATATAATTTGTAAAAAGTGTGGTAAAATCGCCGAATTTGAAGATCAATCAATAGAGAAAAAACAACTCACAATCGCCAAAGAAAAGGGCTTTTCATTAACAGGACACGTTATGCAACTTTATGGAATTTGTTCTGATTGTGAAAACAAAAAGTAAAAGGGCATAAATGGCAGTTTTTGAACACCAATTAGAAATTCAAAGAATAGAAAAAGCGCAAGAGTTGCGAAAACTAGGCGTAAATCCATATCCGCATTTTTTAAAAAAAGATATGAGTATTGCTGATTTTCGCACCAAATTTAGCGATATCGCAAATTCTGATGAGAAAAAATCAAGTGAAATTGTAAGTATTGCTGGGCGTCTTAAATTTAAACGCGTAGCCGGAAAATCGACATTTGCAAATATCGAAGACGAAAGCGGGAATATTCAAATTTACTATTCACGAGATAGCATAGGCGAAGATAATTACGCAAATTTCAAGAAAAATTTAGAAGTTGGCGACATTATAATTGTACGCGGTTACGCATTTCTTACTCAAACTGGCGAATTTAGCATCCACGCAGAGGATATTACTCTTGCAACAAAGGCAATTTCGCCACTACCGGAAAAATTTCACGGACTAACGGATATTGAGGCAAGATATAGAAAACGCTACCTTGATATGATTATGAATCCAGATGTACGAAAAGATTTTGAAAAACGCTCTTTAATCATCAGCACCATTAGACATTTTTTTGAGAAGCGCGGATTTTTAGAGGTAGAAACTCCGATGATGCACCCAATCGCAGGAGGTGCTAACGCAAAACCTTTCGTTACCCATCATAACACGCTAGATGTAGATAGATTTTTGCGTATCGCACCAGAACTATATCTAAAAAGACTTATTGTAGGCGGAATGGAAGCCGTTTTTGAAATTAACAGAAATTTCCGCAACGAAGGGATGGATTTGACACACAATCCAGAATTTAGCGCGATTGAATTTTACTGGGCATATCACAACTATTTTGAAGCGATGGATTTGACAGAAGAGCTTTTTAAAGCCCTTTTAGCGCGTTTAAATTTGGGTCAAATTTTAGATTATGACGAGCAAAAAATCGACTTTTCTAAGCCGTTTTTACGCATAAAATATCTTGATGCGCTCACACAAATTGGTGGAGTTGATCCTGAAATTTTGAATGATAAAGAAAAAATTATCAAAAAACTAAGAGATGATGGCTTTGATACGCCAAATCCACAGCTAGATATTGGCTATTTCCAATCTGAACTTTTCGATAATTATGTTGAGAAAAAGCTTATCAATCCAACATTTATTATAGACTTTCCAATCGCGATTTCACCGCTATCACGTAGAAGCGACGAAAATCCGCAAATAGCCGAGCGTTTTGAATTATACATCGGCGGAAATGAACTAGCAAATGCTTTTAACGAGCTAAATGATCCACTTGATCAATACGCCCGTTTTAAAAAGCAAATCGACGCTAAAAATGCCGGAGATAGTGAGGCGTGCGAGATGGATGAAGATTATTGTCAAGCTTTAGGATATGCGATGCCACCCACAGTTGGCTGGGGGCTAGGGATTGATCGCTTGGTTATGCTTTTGCTAAATAAAAAGTCTATTCGCGATGTGATCTTATTTCCTGCGATGAAACCAATAAACTAAAAAATTTAAAGGAGTTAAAAATGTCATTAAATGAATTTGATAAAGAAATTTTTGATTTAACAAACAAAGAGTTGGCTCGTCAATGCGACCATTTAGAGATGATCGCTAGCGAAAATTTCACCTACCCAGATGTCATGGAAGTAATGGGCTCTATCCTCACAAACAAATACGCCGAAGGCTATCCAAATAAACGCTACTACGGCGGTTGCGAATTTGTCGATGAGATCGAGCAAATCGCTATAGATCGTTGTAAAAAACTATTCGGTTGCGAATTTGCCAACGTTCAGCCAAACTCTGGCTCACAAGCAAATCAAGGCGTCTACGCAGCACTTATTAAACCGGGCGATAAAATTTTAGGCATGTCGCTAAGTCACGGCGGACACCTAACTCACGGCGCAAAAGTATCAAGCTCTGGCAAATTTTACGAGAGTTTTGAATACGGCGTTGAGCTTGATGGACGCATAAATTACGATCGCGTAGCCGATATCGCAAACATAGTAAAGCCAAAAGTGATCGTCTGTGGCGCAAGCGCATACCCAAGAGAGATAAATTTCGCCAAATTTAAAGAGATCGCAGATAGCGTTGGCGCGTATCTATTCGCCGATGTCGCGCATATTGCGGGGCTTGTGGTAGCTGGCGAACACGCAAATCCATTCCCGCACTGCCACGTCGTAAGTTCAACCACGCATAAAACATTGCGCGGACCACGAGGCGGTATCATCATGACAAATGACGAAGAGCTAGCCAAAAAGATAAATTCGGCAATTTTCCCAGGCATTCAAGGCGGGCCACTAATGCACGTCATCGCCGCAAAAGCCGTCGGTTTTAAACATAATCTAAGCGACGAGTGGAAAATTTATGCCAAACAAATCAAAGCAAATTCAGCCAAAATGGCAGAAGTTATCATGAAAAGAGGCTATAAATTAGTCAGCGACGGCACAGATAATCACCTAATTTTAATGAGCTTTTTGGATAAAGAATTTAGCGGAAAAGACGCTGAAATCGCACTTGGCACAGCTGGCATTACTGTTAATAAAAACACCGTTCCAGGCGAAAATCGTTCGCCGTTTATCACAAGCGGTATTCGTATCGGCAGCCCAGCACTCACAGCGCGTGGTATGAAAGAGAACGAGTTTGAATTTATCGCAAACAAAATCGCCGATGTGCTAGATAATATCAACGACAGCGCACTTCACGCAAAAATCCGCGCCGAAATAAAAGAACTCGCGCACAAATTTATCATTTACGATAAAGCTATGTTTTAATGGAGTAAAAAATGGAAGAAAACTACGACATGCGTGATGTGCTTTTAAGCGATCAAGCTTCAAAAGAGCAAAAAAATGCAAATTTGAAGCGAATTTTAACAGCCATTGCAATTTTATTTGTTTTATTACTTATCATTTTGATTATTATGAAGTCCATTAGTAGCGGAAATATTAATGATGAAAAGACAATTGTAATGCCAAGCGAGAGCGAAATAAATAAAGTAGCTACACAAAAAAGCCAAGAGCAAAATTTGACAAAACCTCAAACTGAGCCAGTAAAACAACAAGAACCGATCGAAAATGTCACTTCAAATTTAGATACAAAGCCAAGCGAAACGAAGCAAAATGCATCACAGGCAAACGCAAATATTCAAGCTCCGTTAAGTGAGCCTTCAAATCAAACGCAAAGTGCACCAGTTTACAAAGAGACTATCATTTTAAAAGCTAACGATGACAAAACACATAAATTAGACGTTGTAGAATCTAAAAAAGAGCAAGATGAACCACAAAAAGTAGTTACTGAGATCAAAGAATCAGCAAAAAGCACGGTTGTCGTCACGGCTGATAAAAAACAAAGCGAAGAAGTTAAGCAACATAACTCTCAAAAACAAAAAAAAGCTGACGAAAAAATCGCAAAAGAGAGTAAAAAAACTACAAATTTAGACAAAACGGATAAAAAAGCAGCTCACCAAAAGGATGAAAAGTCAAAGAGTAACTTAAAAGAAAAAGAGCAAAAAACGTCTAAAAATGAGAACGTAAAGCAAGATAAAAAGACTCAAATTTCTAAAAATGAAGTTGAAGAAAAATCTAGCAAAAATGCAAAAATGCAAAAACAAACCAACCACAAACAAGAGCATGCCGAAAAAATTAGCGGTTGGTTGCAAATTCGTTCCATGTCAGGACACAATGCAAACATAAAAGATGATCCAATTTATGGCAAAATTTCTAGCATGAAGTATAAGCTCGAAAATGTGGAAGTAAAAGGTGAAAAACGCACGCGAGTGCTCGTGCCATACTCTAACGCAGATGAACGCGCTAAGCTAAAAGCTCAATTTCCAGGAGCTTGGTAATGCAAAAATTCGCGGTGATAGGCTGTCCAATATCGCACTCAATCTCACCGCGATTACATAATCTAGCCATAAATGCATTTGGATTTGACGCGTTTTATGGACGAATTTTATTAGAAGATGGCACAAAATTACGCGAAATTTTTGAAAATTGCAGACTAAACGGCGCCAACATCACAATCCCGCATAAAGAAAATGCCTTTGCCATTTGCGACGAAATTGACGAATATGCAAAAAATTGTGGCTCATTAAACACCATCATAAAAGTCGGCAAGAAATTTTATGGATTCAATACCGACGCACCTGGGTTTTTACGTGCGATTAGCAATTTTGGCACCATCAAAAACGCACTGATTATCGGCGCAGGTGGTACAGCAAGAGCACTAGCATATGCACTCAAAAAGAGTAATATTCAAGTAGCAATTTTAAATCGTAGCGTAAAAAGGGCGCAAAATTTTGCCGAATATCCATTTTATACTTGGGAAAACTACACTTTGCGCGGTTATGATTTAGTTGTAAATTCGACATCAGCTGGACTTAAAGACGAAAATTTGCCACTTCCGTATGAAATTTTAAATGAAATTTTATCACATTCAAAATATGCATTCGACGTAATTTACGGCAGACAAACACCATTTTTAAATTTAGCAAAAAATTTAGATCTAGCATATAAAGACGGCGCAGATATGCTCTTATTTCAAGCTGTTTTAGCATTTAATATATTTTTTAATGGAAATTTAAATTTAGAAAAGATAGAAAGCGCAATGAGAGTTGCATTTAAAATTTAAAAGCTATTAAATTTTAAATGCAAATTTGCAAAAAATTATCAATTTAGCCGCCAAATTCTTTCTTGTAATGTTCATAAAATCTCTTATAATATGGATTTGAGTGCCTATTTCGCATTCCGTAATTGTAGCATTCAATCGTATTTCTCATATCTTTTGATTTTGCATTGTAACATTTGCGTAAAACTTTCGCACACTTTTTTAGATTAAACTCAGGATTAAAAATATCATCTAACTCATCTTTGCTAAAATTTGCAGAGTTTATCTGCCCTAGCCCGACATCGATAGAAAAACCATCTTTGATAAGCATTTTTGCGATTTCACGCGCATAAGCTTCATTGATCGGTTTTATTGCAACAACCCATTTTGCGCGATTTAAGCTGTAATTAGAGATGGTAATTTTGACATTTTTGTTTTCTAATTTCTTAAAATATTTCGCATTTTGCTCATTAGTCAAAAATGATATCGCAAATGGCTCAAAATTACTCTCAATTTTTATAATCGTGTAAAGAATTTTTACGCCGACACCCTGTGTTTTGGAAACATCTGTGATTGCGTCAGCGATCTGAGAATTTGTATAAGCTGATAAATTTAGACAAAATAAAATAAAAAATATTGTAGTAAATTTCATAATTTTAAAAACCTCGCGCGATTATAGCAAATTTTACCCAAATTTTAAGCCAAATTTTATGAATAAGCATATATAATCGCCGT
>CAUTSW010000061.1:0-7407 GCA_963541085.1 uncultured Campylobacter sp. | reverse complement strand
CGTCGATTTTACCGATAAACTAGCCATTCTATGACGCGCTAATTCTTGCAAACACGCGCGAGAAATTCCGCTGATGTAAAAGGTGTAATTTAGGTGTTCTAGCGTCGAGGCGTGTTTAAATTTATTGCCGACGCGGTCGATTAATTCAATATCTTTTTCGCCGCCGTTATCGCCCCTATCGAAGCTTTGCCAGCATGTGCGAATCGCGTGAGAGCAAATTTTTAAGTCTGTAAAATTTAGTAAATTTACCTGCATTTTTATCCTTTTGGGGGTAAAATTTGGGCGCAATTATACATAAATTTGTGCTAAAATCGCCCGTTAAATTTCACTTAAAAAGGATCAAATTTGAGAAGCGACATAATCAAAAAAGGCTACACACGCACCCCACACCGCTCACTTTTGCGCGCGACTGGGCTAAAAGATGAGGACTTTAATAAGCCATTTATCGGCGTTGCAAACAGCTTTATAGAGATCATACCGGGGCATTTTTTCTTAAATAAATACGCACAAATCATAAAAGATGAAATTCGCAAAAATGGCTGTGTGCCGTTTGAGTTTAACACAATCGGCGTAGATGATGGCATCGCGATGGGGCATGGGGGCATGCTTTATAGCTTGCCTAGTCGTGAAATTATCGCAAATTCGATCGAAAGCGTGATGAATGCTCACGCACTTGATGCGCTAATTTGCATACCAAACTGCGATAAAATCGTCCCTGGAATGCTAATGGGTGCACTTCGCGTAAATGTCCCGACGATTTTTGTAAGTGGCGGGCCGATGGCTGCTGGAGTGGGGCAAAATGGTGAAGCGCTTGATCTAAATTCGGCTTTTGAAGCTGTTGGCGCGTATGAGACTGGAAAAATTTCAGAAAGTGAGCTTAAATTTGTAGAGTGCGCGGCCTGTCCGGGTGGTGGCTCTTGCTCTGGAATGTTTACTGCAAATTCTATGAATACGCTTTGTGAGGCTATGGGTGTTGCGCTTAGTGGAAACGGCACGATTTTAGCATTAACACCTCAGCGCGAAGAGCTTTTGCGCCGTGCGGCAAGGCGAATTTGCGAGATTGCGCTAGATGATCGCTATAAAATTCGCAACATAATAAACGAAAAATCCGTGCGAAATGCGATGGTGATCGATATGGCTATGGGCGGGAGCTCAAACACGATTTTGCATATGCTAGCTATTTCGCGCGAAGCTGGTGCGCCACTACAAATCGCACAGCTAAACGACATCGCCCGCGCCGTCCCGCATATCGCTAAAATCGCGCCATCTTTGCCGTCTGTGCATATGCAAGATGTAGCTAGAGCGGGTGGAATGAGCGCAGTGATGGGTGAGATTGCTAAATTTGATCCAAATTTGCTTAGCTTAGACGTGCTTTGTATTGAGGGTGTGAGTTTGAGCCAGAGATTAAAAGATGCAAAAATCGCCGATGAAAGTGTCATTCGACGTGTGGAAAATGCCTATTCTAAGGTTGGCGGGCTTGCGATTTTGTTTGGAAATTTAGCCGAGCAAGGGTGCGTAATAAAAGCCGCTGGAATCATCGGTGAGCGCAAATTTAGGGGCAAGGCGGTCTGTTTTAATAGCCAAGATGAGGCGATCGCTGGGATCTCGGGTGGCAAAGTGCAAAAAGGCGATGCTGTCGTAATCCGCTACGAAGGGCCGCGCGGTGGTCCTGGAATGCAAGAGATGCTAAGCCCTACATCGCTAATCGTGGGGCGTGGGCTTGGCGCTGATGTCGCGCTAATTACCGATGGGCGTTTTAGCGGGGCGACAAGAGGATTAAGTATCGGGCACGTAAGCCCTGAGGCTGCTGAGGGTGGATTGATCGGATTGTTGCGCGATGGCGATATAATCGAGATCGATGTGGATAAATTTAGCATAAACGCGCTTTTAAGCGATGATGAAATTTTAGCCCGTCGCGCTGAGTGGAAATATGAGGGCAAAGAGGTAAAATCGCGCTGGTTAAGGCAGTATCAAAAACTAGTCACAAACGCAAGCAACGGCGCAGTGCTGGAGGCGTAAGGCAATAGTAGATTTAAGATAAGCAAACTATTTTAATAAAGCAAAAGCCTTATGTTTGTCTGGTGCATAGGGTTTTATGTTTTAATATGTGCCAAAATAAATTTTTATCAATAGTGCGTAACAAAAAATGAAAAAACTTAAAATCGGCGTGATAATAGCTTCATCTTTAAATAGAAACGATTTGCTTTTCTCGCGTTCATTGTATTCTGTTCTTATTCAAAACCGAAATCCAGATTACGTCTTGATTGTCGACGATAATCAAAATGAGTCCGTAAGCAAAGACATAGAGCGGAGAATTTTCGAACTAAAAAATAACAAAATTCATTACATAAAAAACCTACGAACCCCAAATATGAGTGGAACAGGGGCTTGGAACTCAGGGATTAAGTGGTATGAAAAAATTTTTACCGAAGATGATTATGTGGCTATTTTGGATGACGATGATAGCTGGTGTAAAGAGTATATCGATAGTTGTTATGATGCGATTACATCATCGTCCAAAATACCTGATGCTGTTTTTGGCTTTATAAAGCGAGGCGATTGTGATAAGTGTAGTTCTTTTGAGGTGGAAGACATAAACATCAGTAACTTTTTAAAAGGAAATCCTGGCATTCAAGGCAGCAACATGTTTTTTCGTTTTGGGGTATTAAAAGCTATTGATGGATTTGATGAAACACTTGCAAGTTGTACAGATAGAGACTTGATGATTCGCTTTTTACAAAAGTATTCTAATAAAAATATAAGGATTATCCCAAAAGTACTTATTAAATACTTCGTTTCAAAAGATAGCGTTACGTCAAATTTTATCTCTAAAACAAAAGGTTTAAATAGCTTTCACATAAAATATATCAGGCTCTACTCTCAAGACTTGCTTGATCGAGCCTTGCAAAGAGCTAAAAGGCTTTTTAGCTACCAAGAGTCTGATAATATTAAGAAAATTTTTTAATCTCGTTCATAAATATTCAAAAACAGAAAAGATAGTAATTGGCGTTGCTGTTCATAATAGTAAAAATACACTTCGTCGCTGTTTGGAGTCCATCCTCGCACAAAAGGATGTAAAACGTGATGTTTGGATTTTGATAGCAGATGATGATTCTAATGATGATTGGAAAAAGAGTCTTGGAGATATCCTTAAAAACGAAAAAATAGTGATAATAGATGTGAAAAATCATCATACAGCCAAAACAAGAAATGATATAAACCGCTATATAAAAATGCTTTTTGACAATGTATCATTTATTGGACGGCTAGATGCTGATGATGAATATGCGAGTGAAGATGTTTTATCGAAGATAGAGTGTAAATTTGATGACATAAAGCCTGATGTTTTAGTGGCAGGAAACCATCTCAGGCTTGATGGAAAAATTATTGGCCGAGTTAATATAGCAACATCAAAACTTACTAATAAAGCATATCTTTTAAGTCGTTTAAAAAAGATGAGCAAGGGTATTGCCGAGGCCGAGCTTCCATCTTGCAACGTTTTTATGACACCAAATAGCCTGCAAGATTATCCTGAAATTTCAAGTGCGGAAGATCATTTTTTACTTGTACGACTCTTGTTAAGTGATAAAAAAATAGAATTTGCCAAGGATATTTTGCTTACGATTTATAATCTAAGTGGTAATAAAACAGCAGATAACAAACAAACAGAAAAGTACTTAAACGCAAGGAAGCAACTATATGAGGAAGCGATGTGGCTATGCAAAATGAAGAAAGAAGATTAAAAGCTAAAGATATTTTGGATGACATTGGTTTAAAAGATATCCATTACCTTGGACAAGGTTTTGAGGGCGTCGTATTTCACGATAGTATGCATGTGTATAAAGTTATCATGCCGTTTTTTAAAGGCAAAAATAAATGGAATACTTATAGGCATCTAACTTTTTTCTTAGAAGAAGAAAATTTTAAGTCGTTTTATCATCTTGAAGAGATAATAGAGCATAAAAACGTATTTATTCAAAAATACAAATATGAGCCATCCACTCCAATAGATAAATTTACGCAAAAAGATGTTGTTTTGTTTTTAACTGAGTGCTGGCAAAAAAAGATTATAGTGCAGGATTGTAAAAAAGAGAATTTTATTAAAGTAGGCGAAAATTTAAAATTAGTCGATATGGATGCTAGTGTATATTACAGCGACAATCTATTTTTAAACGCATGCGTTAGAATGTATCTATTTTTACATGAGCAAGATAATCCACAATTAAAAAAATTGCAAAGAAGTGCGGTTAATAATTTTAATTTACCCCAGCTAGAAGGTGCGCGAGAATTTATAAACGAGGTATTTTCTAATATCATATTTGCAGAGTCCAAAAAAGCATTTAAAGACATGACGATAAATAAATTTTCAGGCTTAGAGTATGAAATTTATAATGCAAAAACTCTTCCACATCTTGAGGATCTATTTTTTTCAAAAATAAAAGAAGATCTATATCTTTGTGATATCCAAATTTCAGACATTTTTTTAAATGAAAACAATGATTTTGAACCACGGTCGATCGCTATCGGCTATAAAAGTTTGTTGCCGCTCAAAGAGAAGATTTCTCTACTTATAAAAACATGCGCGCAAGATGTTCAGACGATAGAAGCCAACATTAAACACATCGTTAGGCAGCTTTCTTATCCAAATAGTTTTTACGAAGTTGTGGTTTCTATAGACACGAAGCAGAGTGATTTTGCTAGGCAATTTACAGACAATGCCGACCTTCAAAAACTTATAAATATCGTTGAAAATTTACGTCAAAAACGCATAATTGATAGGTTTGTGATCTATGATGCTAGCCAAACAGCTAGGATAAACAAAGAGTGGTTTAATATTGAAACTAATCAAACACATTCCGCGACAAATATCCCTATAAGTTCGCAGCTTTACGCCTTTGAGAAATGCGAAGGGGATTATGTTTTGCAGATGGATAGCGATGTGCTTATCGGTAGGCTAGATATTAATCACTCATTTTTGGCCGACATGATAAGCGAAATTCAAAAAAATAAAAGTGTCCTATTTGTCGGTTTTAATATCTATAATCAAGAAACCAAGGCTTATTTTGGCTTTGAAAACGGCGGTTTTGTGCCAGAAGTTAGAATGGGGCTTTTTGATAAAAGGCGACTTTTTAGCGTTAGACCTTTACCAAATTCGGTTGATGAAAATTTAAAACTACAGCTTACTTGGTATCGCTCACTAGAAAGACTACAAAAAGATAACGGTTTTTGCTCTATAAGAGGCGGAGACAAACGAAGCTTTTATATCCATCCACAAAACTACCGAAAAACAAACGCTTATAGTTGGATGAATATCTTGGATAGAGTTGAACAGGGTTATATCCCAAATTTACAGTTTGGCGAGTTTGATTGCAATGGGTCGTTTTATGAGTGGTGTGCACCGAAGCGTAGTGAAAAGATGATAGTGCTTTCTTGCTTTAGAAATTTGACTATTCATAAATTTTTACGTATGTGGTTTTCTTTGATTAGCCAAACGTTTCAAGAATTCGGAGTTATTTTTTATGACGATTGCTCAAATTCCGGTATTTCGATATTTATCGAGCAAATCATTAAGCCATATAAAGATAGGGTAACTTTTATCAAAGGTCGCACTTTGCAAACAAAAATGCAGTGCGAGTATCTAGCGATTCATTATTATTGCGACAATCCAGAGTCAATCATCGTATGTGTCGACACCGATGATGCACTAATAGGCAAAGAAGCTCTTTTTGATATTTATAAAAAGTACGATATGTGGGGCATAGATGTGACTTGCGGGCGAGTTTATCAGACGTATAGACTTGAGCCGCATTATCGTTATCCGGTAAATTTTATGGAGCCGCGAAAAACCGGCGGCAACGTATGGCAACATCTAAAAACATTTAAAAAATATCTTTTTGACTCGATTCCGCTTTCGTATTTTATGTACGAGGATAAAGAAGCAAGGCTAAGTAAGCGCAAATGGATAGAAAAATGCGATGACTACGCTATGATGGTTCCTATTGCTCAAATGAGTTCATCGCCATTGCAGATGGATTTTATCAACTACTACTACGAGCGTGATTATGACAAAAAAGACGCAAACAGAGAGCTTAAAGAGCAGTCTATAAAAGAGATACTGCAAAAACCGCCGCTATCGCCAAAAGATGTAGTCAAAGGACGAAAAAAATTTCTTTCAAATTTAGATATGATCGAAATCGACATAACATTTGAGTGCAATCTAAAATGCAAAGGATGCAATAGATCCTGCGGATATGCCCCTTCGACTGATGCTATGATAATTGACGACATAGGATGTTTTATTGAGGAGAGTAAATCCTTGGGTAAAAAATGGAAACTTATTAACATTTTAGGTGGTGAGCCTACTTTACATAAAGATTTTTTGCGTATTATCGAAATTTTACAAAGAGAGTATGCGGATAGCTTTTATTCTGATGTTATTATTCAGGTTGTTTCAAACGGCTTTACAAAACAAACAAAAGAGCTTTGCAAGCAAGCTGAGTTATTTAAAAATGTTAGGATTGATTATGGTTCGTTTAAAACTAAAAATTTAGTTGATTATTTTACTCCATTTAACAATGCTCCGATCGATGATATAAATTTCAAAGATGCTGATTATCCTGCGGCGTGCTGGGTTGCCTCGTATTGTGGTCTAGGTTTAAATAAAAATGGCTACTACGCCTGTTCAGTTTGCGGTGGCATAGATAGGGTTTTAGGTGGTAACAAAGGGATAAAAACACTAAAAGAGATAACAACACAAAATTTACAAGAGCATTTTAATGAGTTTTGTAAATACTGCGGAAATTTTAAAGATTATGCGCCAAATTATGGCGATTTTATCCCTAGATGTGAAAAAGCACCATTTAAAGAGAAAATTTCCGCTTCATGGGAACGAATATACAATGAATATAAGAAATAGTATGAGTAAAACGATTTTGATTACCGGAGGGGCCGGCTTTATCGGGTCGCATTTATGTGCGAGGTTTATCAAGGAACATCATAATGTGCTTTGTGTCGATAATTTTAGTACTGGAGCGAGAGTCAATATAGCTCATCTAAAAAATTATCCAAATTTTACTCTTATCGAGCACGATATCACTA
Organism: uncultured Campylobacter sp.; assembly: GCA_963541085.1. Classification (GTDB taxonomy): domain Bacteria; phylum Campylobacterota; class Campylobacteria; order Campylobacterales; family Campylobacteraceae; genus Campylobacter_B. The sequence continues at coordinate 309 of CAUTSW010000061.1, read as the reverse complement.
AACCTATCGACTATTATGTCGATGAAATTTATAATCTAGCTTGTCCAGCTTCGCCAGTAAAATATCAAGCAGATCCCGTAAAGACTATTGAGACTTGTATAATTGGCACAATAAATTGTTTGCGTCTTGCAAAAAGATATGGAGCAAAAATGCTTCAAGCCTCAACTAGCGAAATTTATGGCGATCCACAGCAACATCCACAAAAAGAGAACTACTGGGGTAATGTAAATCCTATAGGTGTTAGAGCTTGCTACGACGAAGGCAAAAGAGCCGCCGAAGCATTGTGTAGTAGTTATAAGAGGCAATACG
>CAUTSW010000060.1:0-7446 GCA_963541085.1 uncultured Campylobacter sp. | reverse complement strand
ATTTATATATCGATTTTCAAATAAAAAGAGTTTTAAATCATATAAAATAATTTTTTAAGATTTAACTTTTTATAAAAATCTTTACTTCGCATTCTAAATTTACTATTTTTAGTAGCTTCTATATTTTTTTAAATATTTTAAAATTTGGTAAAAAATATCTCAAAATCAATCGGTTTATTGAGCTTTTCTATCTCGGCACGTAAAAGCAAACTTTGGCTAGAATTATCAATAAAAAGTTGTCTATTTTCAAATTTAATCTGCAAATCACGCGTTCCAAATCTATCCAAAATCATAGAAAATTTGAGAATAAAACTAAGCCATATCAAAATTTCATCTTTTGGCAATAAAAATTTATACTCATTGACGGCACTTGTGTTACGTTTGCCATTTATGCGAATGAGTGCTGCGATTAGTGCTTTTTGTTCGTGCGTGTAGCCATAATTTAGGCAAGAGATCGCTAAATACGCGCTGTTTATGTGGTTTTCATAGTAGTCGATTTGTGTGCCTGTTTCGGCGATTTTTGCCGCCGTTGTTAGCTCCATTAAAAAATTTGGCGATATTTTATGCAACGGCGCGAGTGCCAAAAATAGCTCTTTTGCTAGTTTTGGTGCAAAACTTTGGCGTAGTGCAAAACGATCTAAGAGTGATTTTAAACTCGGGTTAAAATTTGCTGGAAATTTGGCGTTTTCACCTAAAATCCTGCTTAAAAATACACCCTCTCTAATACCGACGCCGCTTGTAAAAATTCGCTTTGCACCTGTAAATTGCGCCACTTGCAAAAATATCATCGCACCTTGGCGGATTGTGTCAAATCGCTCTTTTTTGATATCAAATTTTTCCAATTCATTTGGATTTGCGTTTTGAATTTTTACTATAAATTCGCGAAAGTCATCAAATTTGTAGGAAAAATTGTGCAAAATTTTGAGCGGATACTCTGTTTTTTCCATGATTGCGCTAGAAATTGCACGCAAACTCCCGCCGATTGTGACTAAATTTTGGCTTTGAAATCCGGCTGGAATTTCGCCGATGGCTTCGCGCACAAACTGTGCGCAACCGCTTAGATCGCGCCTATCAAAAAATAGCTCTTTTAAGCGCACTGTGCCTAAATTTAGCGAAATTTGATCTATTATTTTGCCATTTTTTATCTTTGTTAGTTCGGTTGAGCCACCGCCAATATCGATCGTGCAAAACTCATCTAATGGCGCGATTAGATTATTTACCGCCAATGCGCCATATTTTGCCTCGTCTTCGCCTGTGATTTTACGCAAATTTAGACCTAATTCGCGCCTGATTTTTGATATAAATTCGTTGGCGTTTGGTGCGTCGCGCAAAGCTGATGTGCCGATACATAAAACGCGTGAAATTTTTTGATCGCTAATGATTTTTTTAAAATCGCTAAACGCTAAAAAACACTTATCCATCGCGCTTTTTGTTAGCATTCCGCCGTTTTCATATGCACCTTCGCCGAGCCTTATTTTTACTTTGTATTCGCCAACGACGTAAAATCCAAGCCTGCTAGTGCGCTCGAAAATCGCCAAACGAACAGAGTTTGAGCCTAAATCTATAACGGCTACTTTTTTTGACATTTTATTCCTTTATTTTTAAGCACACCGATGAAATTACGCCTTTTGCGCCATCTGTGCGGTTTTTGATAGAGATTGTAGCACCCAAAGCAGCGGCGGCATTTTTGGCTAAAAACAGCCCAAGCCCTGCGCCACCTTTGTTGCCGATACGTTTAAAAGGCGCAAAAAGATCAATATTTTCATCAATTTCATCGCCCAAATTTGAAATTTCTACGATAAATTCGTCATCTTTTACGCATGATGAGATTGAAATTTCGCTGTTTTCTAACGCAAATTTGATTGCGTTTTGTGTGAAATTTTGGATTATATGCGTAAAAAGTAGTGGCTGGATTTTTAAATTTAGCGATGCTGGAGATAAATTTAGTGAAATATCCTTGCCTTTTGTTTTGGCTAAAATTTTAAAATTTGTGCCGAGTTTGCCGATGTAATCAATGATATCAATGTGCTTTGCGTCTTCAAACTGATCACCTTCTTGCCGTCCGATTTCTAGTACAGAGCTAATCATTTTATTCATATTATCGATGCTTGTGATGTTTTGATTTATTGTTTCTATATATTTTTCGCTATCGCGTGGTTTTAATAGCGTGACTTCGTTTTTTGTTTTCATCACGGCAAGCGGTGTTTTTAACTCGTGCGCGATGCCGATAAATAGCTCTTTTTGGTAGAGTGCGAATGTCTGAATACGCTCAATTAGGCGATTTACGTTTTTGATAAGCGGTGAAAATTCGGGTGCGATATTGTTTGTGTCTAGTGGCTTTAAGACTTTTTCGTCGATCGCGCTAATTTTTTGGCTAATTCCGCGGAGTGGGCTTAATAAAATTCGTGATAAAAAGAGCGCAAAAAACGAGATTAAAAATATCATTGTTGCATTTAGTGCGACGATGTCAAGTAAAATTTGTTTGATTAATTCGCTATAAATTGTAGTTTTTGTTTTTAAAGCGATTACTCTTTCGCCAAGCGGGTAGAGCAAGGTCAAATATGTATTGTTTTCGTCGTCTGATTTGATAAATTTCGGTTTATCTATGCTGTTTTGATGCGCGTATGAAATTTGAATTTTATTTGAGCTATCTTGCGCACTTTGAGCGATGATTTCATCTAAATTTGAGTAATTTAATTCGTTTGCTTTTGATGCTAAAATTTGAGCAGGACCTTCAAAAATAGTGATTCTAACATAGTGATAAAGCAGTGCCGAAAAAATTAAAATTAGCATCGTAGAAGCCGATGCTAACTCTAAAGCGTATTTAGCCCTTAGGCTTTTTTGGGAAAACAAAATCTATATCCGCGACGACGAACGGTTTCAATTGTAGAGATATTTAGTGGTTTATCCATTTTTTGTCGAATCTGATTGATTGCTACTTCAATTACATTTGGTGTTACTAACTCAGGCTCCTCCCAAATGGCATCTAGAAGCTGTTCTTTGCTAACTATTTGATCTGAGTGGCGCGCAAGATGTGTTAAAACCTCAAAAGGTTTTCCTTTTAACTCAACCTCTTTGCCACGATAGATAATTTTTTCTTCATCTGGATCGATTGTTAGCTCATCAATTTTAATGATGTTTGTCCCGCCAAATCGCAATCTAGCCTCTAATCTCGCGACCAAAACATCAAAATCAAATGGCTTTTTAATATAATCATCAGCCCCTGCTTGAAGCGATTTTATTTCGCTTTGCTTGTCATCTTTTGCTGATATGATGACAACAGCGGTGTGCGGAGAACGTTGTTTTACTATATTTATCAAATCTATACCATTACCGTCTGGAAGCATCCAATCTGTCAAAACTAAATCATAGTTTCTTATACCTATGTAATATTCAGCATCTTTAAAGCTTTCTGAGCTGTCTGTTTGGTAGCCAAATTCGGTTAATCCCTCGGCAATCGTCTTGTTTAAAGTAGCTTCATCTTCTACTATCAGTATTCTCATTCTATTTCCTTGAACTATGTAGATAAAAAAATTAGCGGATTTTATCACAATTTAAGGACAATTTCAAGTTAATTTAAACTTTTTTTTAAATTTTATCTTCGCGCCAACTAATGCATTGTCGATAATGTGCGGTTTTGTAATTTTCATCGAAAATGAGTGTAGAGTGCGAAACTGCGCTTTAAATTTAGCTTCAAAAAAATCCAACGCATCTTCTACTTTATAAAATTTATGCTCATTAAAATCAGCTTGCAAAATTTCACAAATCACCGCATAATCTATAAACTCATCGGCTTTAAATTTCGCACTTACGCAAATTTCTTGCTCATTTTTGCGCTCATGGTCTAAAAGCCCAATAATTGTGCGAAATTTGAGATTTTTAATAAAGACTTCTTTCATTCTTATACTTGCTTTTCTTGGTGTAAAATGAGGCGTTTTATATTCGGAATATGCTTGTTAAAAATAATAAACGCTATGATTAAAATCGGCGCGTGAGACCCGATTGGCTCGATGTTTGGATAGATTATGAATGAAGCGATTAAAAGCGTGATTAATGCTAAAAGCGACGCAAGGCTTGAGATTTTAAATACTTTGGCGCAAATTCCCCAAACAACAAGCGCACAAAGTAAGGCTAGCGGTATAAAAATCGCTAAAACTCCAGCTCCCGTGGCGATTCCTTTGCCGCCTTTAAAATTTAGATACGGGCTGTAGCAATGCCCAATCACAGCCATCACCGCCATACCCCATAAAACGCTAGGCGCAAAGCCTAAAATTTGCGCTATTACTATCGGCAAAATGCCCTTTAAAGCATCGCTAATTAGCGTCGCTACGGCTAGTTTTTTCGCCAAGGCGGGATTTTGCTCTTTTACCACGCGCAAAACGTTTGTCGCACCTATGCTATGGCTACCAGCTTCATTTATCTTAACGTGCGCGAAAATTTTAGCCAAAACTAATCCGCATGGAACAGCAGCGATCAAATACGCCACAATGAGCGCGAGAATATCGGCATCGCTTATGAAATTCCATATAATTTTTAAAAAACTCTCTTGCATAATTTTCCTTTCAAATTTAAAAAGTCCAGATTGTATCAAAAACGCTCTAAATTTGTGCAAAAATATTAAATTTATGCAAATTTAGTTAGTTATAAAATGTTTTTAAAAATTTTTTATTTTTATAATATTAAATTTTTGCGCTCTTTTAATTTTATCTACTTGGTGATATTTCTAATATTGTGTATTGACGCAAAAATCGACGTTTTTACCCTTGAAAAATATGTATGAAATTTCTTTTATATGAAAAATTTAGTATCTATCGCTTTGATAACTAGCCCTGCAAACTCATCTTTTACTTTATAATGCCTAATCATGATAATTAAACATTTTATCTTCGCAACTATAGCGATGTGTGTAAATGACCTTAATTTAGCAAATACGCTAACCGCATAAAATATTTTTCGCTTATGCCTTGTTGTTTGTGTTAAATTTGCAAATTTTATAACCATATTGAACAAAACTTAGATATTTATAAAATTTACCTTCGTTTTATTTAATCAAGCTTTAGATTTTTTTGACCTTTGAATATTAAAAATTAATAGCTGTCTCGCATATTTTTATGTTTATATAACTGTTATAGTAGAAATTTTGTATCAAAATTTTACTTCAAATACAAAAAGTTTGTTTATTTAAAATACATTATGCATTTGTTACCTCTTTAAAAATAAAGAACATATCTTGTTTTGTAAAACATTAATATCGCATCTGCGATTGCAAATACTATTTAAAAATTTCAAAGCGTCTTTTATTGCACGATTTGCCAAACATCTTATTTTCATTTTGTCATTATTATTGCGACTAAAATAAAGGTTTTGGACAATTTTAAAAATTTTAATGCATAGCAGTTGCGTTTTAGAATAATTGAGAGCAAAAAATATTTTCAAATCTTTAAGAATAAAAAATCGTATTAATCAACTTGAAAAACATGTTAAAAAAATGTAAGTATTTAAAATTTCTAGAGATATAAAATTTATAAAATAAAGAATTTTATATTGAGCGAAAGATTAAGGTTAAGAAATGATTTTTAGATGGATGGCTCCGGATGTAGGATTCGAACCTACGACCAAGCGGTTAACAGCCGCCTACTCTACCGCTGAGCTAATCCGGAATGAATAACTCAAAATTGAAAGTGGGATTATATGCAAAAACATTTTATTTGTCAAGAGAAAATAGAAATTTTTGTAAATTTTTTGAAATTTATTTAATTTTATAATTATTAAAGTTTTTTTTAGTACAATGCGCCTTTTATTTTAGCGGATTCATAGCTCAGTTGGTTAGAGCATCCGGCTCATAACCGGATGGTCCCAGGTTCGAGTCCTGGTGAATCCACCACTCCTTTTCTTTTTTCTTTATTAATTTTCCAATAGAATGTAATTATTTTCGACAATATAAAAGAACAAAAAAATAGATAGTTGTATTTTATTTATAGGATCAACAATAGTTTTATTTAAATTCATAAATAACATTTTATAAATTTATTTTTTACAACAATTCAACGTGTAAGCTTTAATATAATATTAAAATTCAAAAGGAAAAGTAGAAAAAGGGAATAATTTCCCTTTTTTTCATGATTTATTCATCAAGCATTAAAATTGCATCATTAACTTTTTTTGAGAGATCTTTTTCAAAAATAGGTTTTGTTAAAAAGTCATATGCACCACGATCAAATGCCTCTTTTTTAGCGGTTTCATCAGTTGTAAGCACAATAACCGGAATAGAAGCTTCTGGGCGCGCTTGCAACTGATCTAAAAATTCCAAGCCATTCATAACAGGCATAACAATATCAAGCAAAATAATATTTATATGCTTTGAGCTATCTGGATCGGCTGATCTTTGACTTAAAATATTGAGTGCTTCAAGCCCATTTTGAGCTTTTACTACCTCATTAATAGAGGCGTTGCGTTTAAGCATTGCCTCTATTAATTTTAAATTTACAAAATCATCATCAATTGTCAATACATTAATTTTTTTCATTACCTACCTCTTAAATATATTTCTTAACCAAATCTTCAAGTTCAGACTTTTTAATACCGCTATTTAGAACTTCTGTAAAGAAAGACTTAATACTACTTAAATCATCGCTTTCTAAATTTGCAAATAGAATTGACTTTTGATCTTTTCCGTTAAACATTTCAACAATTTTACTCTCATCAAAGTTCATAACACTATAATCTATAATCACGAGTTTATACTTGTTATGTTTATACAAATCTACAAATTCACTAAAATCTTTTGCCATATCAACATTATAATTTGTCTTTAAAACACCACCAAAAATTCTATTTTCTATAATGCTTTTTTTACAAATCAAAACATCTTTACCATCACTTGTACTACGAACAGAAGGCTCTACTTTTGGAGCTTCTGTTTTAATAGTCTGCGTTGTACCAAATGTATTTTTATTAGCTTTTGGATTTGGTATCATCTTTTTAACAAGCTTTTTAACAACTCTTGCTGGTTCTACAACAACTTCTTTTTGCACAACTACTGGTTTTTGAATCACTCTTTGTTGAACTACTACCTTAGGACGCTTAACTACACGTGTTACATTTTGAGGAACCTGTTGGATTACTTTCTTTTTCACAATTTGCTTTTGTGGAGCCGAAATTCCGCCTGCACCTACGCGCTTTTCAGGAATAAATTTTTCCAACATCCCGGCTAAGATATCCTTTTTAATAGGCTTTGTGCAGTATTCATCAAGTCCTTGACTCATAAATCTCTCTCTATCGCCTTTTAAAGCATTAGCTGTAACAGCAACTATCGGAATATGTTTTAATCCACTTTCTGCCTCGTATAATTTAATCTGTTTTGTAGCCTCAATACCATCCATAACAGGCATAGCAATATCCATAAAGATAATATCAAACTCTTGTTTTTTGCGCTCTTCAAGTGCC
>CAUTSW010000059.1:0-7889 GCA_963541085.1 uncultured Campylobacter sp. | reverse complement strand
TCACAAAAACAATTAAAAATAGATTAAATTTTGTTGGGTTTTGTCTTGGAATCTTGGATAAAAATTATCAAAATTTGGCTAGAAATTTGTTTGTGCCATATAAAAATCACCGCCCAAATTTGACCAGAAATTTAAAACCCAGCACGATTTAATTTAAATCATCGCTTTTTTAAACCGTTACGCCACTTTGCAAACATATTTATTCAAAGCAAATTTAATTCAAATTTTAAGCTCATAAACTTTTTTTGTGTAGTTTGATTTTAAATCTAAATTTTCACTCTTTAATACGATTTAGCATAACTGTCAAAAATTTTATATGGGCAGATTTATTCTTTGAGTGTTTTATTTTTAGCTTAATAGCAAATAAAACTAAAGGTTTTTGTGGTGGCAAAATAGAGAAAATTTGTTTTAACTTTGATAAAAAATTACGTAAATTTTGTCTATTGATTTTTGCATTACTTTCAATTTGCTCTCGTTTAAATAGTCAACTTTTCTTAAAATAAAGATAGAAAAATCCTTTTTAATACCTTTAAATTTGGTAAGGCAAATTTAATATAAGCTCGGAAATTCTAGGCTTAATTAATATGTTTTGTGTCGTTTACAAACTCATTTTTGCAGTCTTAATGATGAGTGATTCCCGCCAGCTTCGCACATATCGCGCGTCTTTTTGGTCAAAAAAATAGCCATCAATTAGGGTTTTAAGTCCATTTGAGCTTAAAAACAGAGGATTTGCTACACTTTTTGGCTTAAATGTAGCTTTTATATGTTTTAAACAAAGTTTCTATACAAACGCAAGCCGTAAATATCAACTAAATTTATCCGTTTTCACGCTCTTTAGAGGTAAAAATTTGGCTATTTTTACAGCTGTCATATCAGATTAAAAGACAATCAAATTTCTAAATTTATTTTAAGCTACAATGAACTAAATTTAAAATCGCCACGCAGTTTTAGCAAGACAAAACGCTCACAAATCAGACTTGAAAACAAAAATAAAATTGAATTTTCGCACAAAAATCAAGCGCGATTTAAAACAAAATTTTACGCCATAATCTTTAAATTTTTAATCGCGCTGGGTTTTTAAATAAGCATATTTTATGATTTATCGCCTATTTTACACCATAAATTTACATCAAATTTTAGAAGTTTTTCGTGACAAATTTGAGCTCTTTTAAATTTACCATATAAAATACCACAAAATTTTCGGCGCAATTTATATACGAAAAAAATTTAAAACACGCAAACCACACCTTAAATTTTTTAAATTTTATTTACGATATTCGTAAAATTTGCGAATAAAATTTACATCACCAAGCACTGGTCTGTAATTGACCATTTTACGAAATGTATTGATCTTTAACTCATCATTTTCGAGCGCAAAATCCATCTCATAGCTTATATTTTTTATCGGTTCTGGCGGGAATGGACGCTCTAAATTGTGCGGTTTAACACTCATGTTATCAAAAATTTGCTCAATGAGATTTGCGACGACTTTTGTTTTTGTTTTAATCTCATTTTCGTCGACAACTTTAATCAAATTTGCTATATTTTCTTCGATTTTTTTATTGTTGCAATCAGCAATGATAGCATCGCCATAAATCAACATGTCATCTTTTTTTACACCGCAAGACTCCTGTGAAAGCTTGATTAAATCGTCTTTTTTCAGTTCGGGATTTTCTAGCGTTTTTAGTGCAATTTCTAGCAGATTATCGGCAATACGACTAAATTCCGAAATTTTATTCTCATACTCTTCACTCTCGCGCTCATATTTTTTAAGCAACTCATCATTTTTGCTACGCAAATGCTCCTTACTACCAAAACAAACCGCTTTAAAAAGCCCAGAACACTCCTTATTCCACGAAACTTGCCCGCAAAATGCACTGCCTTCTAGCGCCTCTTTAAAACTCATTTGATTATATCCATTTAACATTCGTCCTGAAATTTCACTGGTTTCATCACATCCATTAAATAACAAAGCCACTAAAATTATAAAACTCTTTTTCATTTTTTCCCCCTCAAAAATAAAAAATGCGCTATTCTACAAAAAAAAAAAAAAAAGATACTTAAAAATGTAAAATTCTTTGAAAATTATTATTAAATCAATAATTTTTATAAAAAAATAGAAATTTTAGATATTTATAAATTTGTAATTGCATATAACAAAATTAAGACAAAATTTGTGCAAATAAAAAAGTAAGTAGTGATATTTTAATGAAAAATAAAAGGAATAAAACTAAAATTAGTGCACAATTTTAATAAAACAAGACTATTTAAAGAGATTAATTAAGTAATATTTTTGATAATAGTTAACAAAAATACAACTAACAAAACTAAATTTTAAAAACTAAATTTCTCGCCGATAATTCCGCTCATCGCGCCACTCATCACACAAACGCCGCTAGCACCCACACTTAGCGGGATTTTAAAATTCGAGCTGTTTATTCCGCCGATCGCATAAGTTTTTGCACGAACACACTCACAAATTAGCGCTAGATTTGCAATACCGCGCGGTTTTGCGATCTTGCAAGGCGTATTAAAAATATGCCCATATATAATCGCGCTAGCCCCGTGCGTATCGCAAAAAATCGCCTCGTGCAAAGAGTGGATAGAAACGCTAATTTTGCACGATTTTTCAACTTTTTTATCAGCAACAAATTTTACAAAATCAGCAAAATTTAGATGCAATCTATCCACACCTACACTCGCACAAGCCTCAATTTGTGTATGCAAAACAAGTTGTGAGCGACCATTTATCACAGCTTTTACATCGCGCACCAACGCTTCGTATTCGCTAAAATTTAGATCCTTTTCGCGCAAAATAATCTCATCAAACCCACCCCTACAAAGCGCATCAATCCGCTCTAAAAAATCACCAATACAAAGCGCGCGGTTAGTAACCGCTATCATTTTAAACATAGATATACTCCCTTAAAATAGGATTTAGCCCTAAATTTAATATCGCCTCTTGAACTTGCAAAAGATCGCGCGAATCAGAAATTTCAAACTGTTCATCGCCTTTTTTTGTATTTTTGAGCTGTGTTCGCCAATGCCCACACTCACTCCTGCTGAGATTTTGTTCGCACCGATTTTTATGGCATTATCACGGAATTTGGCATTTTCGCGCGTAGAAATAGTAATCGAAGCAAAGGGCAAAAATATACGATAAGCACAAATCACCTGCAAAAGTTCGCGTTCATGCACGTCGCGCGGATTGATTTTAGCATTGTTGATAATCGGACGTAGACGCGGAACAGAGAGGGCAATCTCTGCGTGCGGATATTTTTGCTGTAAAAAATAGGCGTGCAAACAGACGCCAAGCGCATCTTTACGAAAATCATCAAGCCCTAAAAGCGCACCAAAACCAACACCTCTCATGCCGCCTTTTAGTGCGCGTTCTTGTCCATAAAAGCGATATGGAAAAATTCGTTTATTTCCAGCAAGATGAATTTTTTCATACTTTTCGTGATTATATGTCTCTTGAAAAATCGTTACAAAATCAACACCGCACTCGTGCAAATAGACATAATCCGCCGAATTTAGCGGGTAAATTTCAACCCCAATCACATCAAAATATTCACGCGCAATTTTGCACGCCTCGCCAATATATCGCACATCTGAAAAATTCTCACTCTCGCCAGTTAAAATCAAAATTTCTTTTAATCCGCTTCGTGCGATAGCCTCCATTTCAGCGCGAATTCCGCTCTCATCTAGTTTTAAACGCTCGATTTTATTTTTTGAGTTAAATCCACAATACACACAGTGATTATCGCAATAATTTGCAATGTAAAGTGGCGTAAAAATATAGATATTATCGCCAAAATAGGCGCGTTTTTTCGCCTGTGCTTTTTGCGCCATCTCCTCGATAAAATCCCCCGCAGCAGGGCTTAAAAGTGCCATCAAATCATGAATTTCACAGGTCGATTTTTGCAAAGCGTTATAGACATCAACCGAACTAAATTTATCATAATCATAAGAATTAAGGTATCGCAAAACCTCATCTAAAATTTGGCTGTCTAAAATTTCCATGTGTGGAAGGTATTTTAAGTGATCAATTCTCATTTAAAAATCCAGTAAGTGGCGATGATGCGCTAGGTATATTAGCTCTAGCTAGGCGAGATAAATAGGCGTTTCGTCCAGCGCGAATCGCCTCACCAAAGGCCCGCGCCATAAGCGTAACATCGCCAGCTGATGCGATCGCTGTATTTGCCATAATCGCACTAACACCCATTTCCATTGCCTCACACGCTTGTGATGGTCGCCCAATCCCCGCATCAACGATGATCGGCACTTTAATTTCATCAACTAAAATTTGAATAAACTCGCGCGTTAAAAGCCCGCGATTGCTACCAATCGGCGCACCAAGAGGCATCACAGCCGCTGCCCCTGCGCTAACTAAATCACGCGCCACATTTAAATCAGGATACATATAAGCCGCCACGCAAAAGCCCTCACGAGCTAAAATTTCACACGCTTTAATCGTCTCATAATTATCCGGAAGCAGGTATTTCGTATCGCGAATAATCTCTAATTTTATAAACTTATGCCCCATTTCGCGCGCAATTCTAGCGATCCGCACCGCCTCATTAGCGTTTCTAGCACCAGAAGTATTTGGCAAAATCGTAACGCCATCTGGGATAAAATTTAAAATATTCTCCCCGCTATCACCGCCAATCCTACGCAAAGCAAGAGTTACAATCTGCGCCCCAGCTTCGCCTAGAGCAGCACTAATTAAATTTTTAGAATACTTTCCAGAGCCTAAAATAAAACGCGAACTAAATTCCATTTCACCGATTTTTAAAATATCTTTTTCATTCATCTTCTTCCTTTAAAATTACTCTTAAAACGGCGTTTGCTTGATGCCCAGCTGTTATCCAAACGCGTGGCGACATGAGCCCAGAGCCGATTTTTGCGCCACTTTTAAAATCCCCGCACAGATAAAATCTTTTGGAAATTCTCTTTGTGTAAATTTCGTTTGCGCTACCACTTCCCGCAAGTCCAGACGCTGCAACAACTATTTTATCGCTAAAATTTCGCAAAACACTCTCAACCAAAATCGCCTTAAATTTCGCTCTATCAAAACACTCACAAATAATCTCATCACCTTTTAAAATCTCTTGAATATTTTTTTCGTCTAATTTTACATCACTGATGCGGATATTTACATACGGATTTATAGCGCGAATTTGCGCACTTAGCGCGGCCGTTTTTTGCGTGCCAAGATCGCTTATAAAATAATTTTGGCGATTCAAATTTGTGCAATCAACACTATCAAAATCTATCAAATGCAAATTCCCAACACCAAGACGCGCTAAAATAATCGCCACATTTGAACCAAGCCCACCAAGCCCACAAATTGCAACACGAGCCAATTTTAGCGCATTTGCAATGTTTGGAGAATTGCGAGATGAGAGCATTAATTCTAATTCGTTTTGTGGCGGGATAGAGTTTTTGGGCGCGAAAATCACGTTTGAATTTGGCGAAATTTCAACGTTTTCATCATCAATGGCATAGCCGTCTAAAATGCAGATAAAATTTTGCATTTGATTATCTTTGTGATGCGGAATTTGCTCGTCGTCAATGGGGTTTAAATCGCTTTTTGGGCACGAAAATTTGATATTGCAAAGCGCAAAATTTAGATTATGCAAATTTGATAAATTTCTGTTAAAGATATTGGAAAATTTTTGTAAATTTTGACCACAAAAAGATAATTTTTGAGTGCTATTTTCCTTAATATTTGCGCTACCTAAAGCGATGTTTTTTCTCGCTAAAGCCAAGTTAGACAAAGCGCGAAACTCATCTTTTAAATCAAATATCGTGCGCGATTTTACTTCGTAAAATTTACCATTTATTAAAATTCTCATCAATACCTACTTTGTAAAATTTAAATCCAACATCAAACATAAAAAAGCATTAAACCAAATTTAAGCATCCAAAATTTAATTGCAAAGATTAAAATAGACACTACCTTGACGCTTTAAATTTAGATTTTTCTATCTTTTTATCATCAAAAAATTTATTTTGCCATCTCATCCGCCACCAACAAATTCGATTATTTCATAGCAAGAGCCGTCCATTTTGCGCGATATAAAATCTCGCTTTGGCACGATTTTTTCGTCGCATTCAACAACGACAAATTCACTATTTACGCCAATTTGTAGCAAAAATTCAGCCACACTGATATTTTCATCAACAGCGCGAATTTGCCCGTTTATTTTAATATTTTTCATGAAATTTCCTACCTTATCTTTTTTAAATTTGAGCGTGAAAGACGCAAAATCCGCGACGGCGCACTCTCAAAAAAAGTCTCATCTACAATCACATCAGCAACATTTCGCGCAAACTTTTCGTCAAATTTGGCTCCATGTAAATTCGCCGAAGTAGAATAAAACCACTCATGCGTTGATAAAAACTCAGCATGTTTGCACTCTTTTACCACGCGAAATGAGCATAAATTTGGGTAGATGAAAGTAGTTTTTTTGGCACGTCTGACGCGGTTTTTAAATTTAGATGGAACGCGCGCAAAATCTTTAAGTTTTGAAAATTTAGCAAGAGTGATAAGGCACGGCGTATCAACCCCGCGACGTTTTATTTGATTGATTTTAGTTAAATCTTTGCTTAAAAATCCAGCAGTTGTATCAGTTTGAGCTAAGTAAATCATAAGAAAAGAGCGAATAAATCGCTCTTATTTTTATAGTTTGTCGGCGTTTTTGCTTAAATATTCAGCAACGCCTTTTGTTGTGTCTTTCATACCTTCATCGCCTTTATGCCAACCAGCAGGGCAAACCTCGCCATGCTCATTTGTAAATAACATCGTATCTACCATGCGCACCATCTCATCGATATTTCTGCCAAGTGGTAGATCATTTATTACGGCGTGGCGAACTTTACCGTCTTTATCTAATAAAAAGCTTCCGCGAAGTGCGACCGCATCATCAAACAATACATCAAATGCTCTTGCCCACTCTTTTTTCATATCAGCAACTAATGGAAAACCAACGCGTCCGATACCGCCATTATTAATAGGTGTCTCTCTCCATGCAAAATGGCAAAATTCATTATCGCAGCTAACGCCAATAACGTTAATTCCGCGCTCTTTAAAATCTTTTAATCTGTGATCAAATGCGATAATTTCGCTAGGGCAAACAAATGTAAAATCTTTTGGATAGAAAAATACAACTGCGCCTTTTTCGCCTAAATTTGCATATAAATCAAAATTTTCACTGATTGAACCATCACCTAAAACTGCCACACCGCTAACGCGTGGTGCATAATTTGTAACTAGCATTTTTTCTCCTTAAATAATAAAAATTATTGTTTGGTAATTATATCTTGTGCCACTTAAATTTATATTAGAAATTTAACTTTAAAAGAAATTTTCTATTAAATTTCGCATTTGTATTTCATCTGAAATTTGATTTATCTCTTGACGAAAATTTGCTGCGTCTACTTTTCCCTTTGAATATTCGTGCAAATGTTTGCGAAAAATAGCAACCCCATGCACCCCATAATGAGAAATCATGCACTCAAAATGATATAAAATTACGCGCTTTTTTAGGGCTTCATCTGCACTTTTGCCTGTTTTAATCTCAGCAAAAACCCACGGATGCCCGATGCTTGCACGCCCAATCATTGCGCCATTTGCGTTTGTTGTCTTTAAAACCTGCGTAAAATTTTGCGAGTTTATATCGCCGTTTGCAATAAGCGGAATTTTTATTGATGACTTTACATTTGCTATTGCTTCATAATCAACTTTGGCATGATAGCCCCCTGCTCTAGTGCGCCCATGAACGCAGATATAATCAGCCCCAGCGCGCTCTATAAATGGCGCAATTTCGTGAGCATTTTTTTCATTAAAACCAAGGCGAATTTTTACGCTTGTAAATTTTTTGTTG
>CAUTSW010000058.1:0-7890 GCA_963541085.1 uncultured Campylobacter sp. | reverse complement strand
CTTTGGTTGGGTTTGTTTGTGTCTAAATTGGCGTTGGTAGCTTGGTCTAAATTTGTCTTATTTTGTTTGGCTAATTTGTTTGTTTGGCTAATTTGTAGTTTAAAACGCAAATATCTAAGTCTATTTTAAGATATCTTTGTTTTATGATGTTTGGCATTTAAAAGTTTGGTTATTTTTATCCTTTTATTTTTCGATTTTGTTTTTACTTTGAATTTGCTTTGTTTTGCTTTGTTTTGCTTTGTTTTGTTTAGTTCTTGCTTTGTTTTAGTTGTTCACTCTTGCTTATTTTTGCTTTGTTTGGTTGTTCGCTCTTGCTCTTGCTTGTTTTTGCTTTGCTTTAGTTGTTGACTTTAAAATTTAACTTGAGCTTTTTAATGCAAATCTTGGCTGCTCTCTTGTAGTGGATAATTTCTAAACTGAGTTAATAAAATAATCTCAAATTGAGAGGAAGGCTTACAAGATTTATTTAAATTAAAAGTTAAAATGGCGATTTTAGTGCAAAATATCCTGCAAATTTCTAAAATTTAAACCAAATTTATTCCAAATTTTAATAGCTCTTTTGGCAAAAAATCGTCTAAATTTTCTAATATTTTATCGTCGATTTGTATTAAATTTAGCCCATTTTCGGCGTATAATCTCTGCTTTTTGGTCTTTCTTTCAACATATTTTTTATCATTTTCTAAACCCCAAAACTCAATATAAACTTTTCCGCAAGGCAGATAAAAATCGCAATACATCTCGTCCATTATCGGCACGCGTTTTTCATAAGCAAAGACGACAAGCTCATTAAAAAGCCAATCAGCGATGATAACTTCTGCACGCGAACGCACGAAATGCCCGCTTTTTGTGCGATATTGTGCCTCAAATTTCTTTCTAAAATCATTTTCATCGCTATTTTGTTCTGGCGTTTCATCGCTATTTATGAGCTTTAAAAATAGCTTGTTGCTTAGGATTTTTTCATCCCAAGCGACGTAAAATTTCCCCATATAATTTTTTTGCTCTCCACCAAAATTTTCGCCCTTTTTTGTAAGCTTAAATCCGTTTTTATCGCGCGAAATAAAGTCTAAATCCATGAAAATTTCATTTATAAATTTGGCGTCTTTGCTGAATTTTTCGCCTATTTGTCTTGGTGTTAAGGTTTTCATTTTTTTCCTTTTTGTGAAGTAATTTAAATGATATGGCGGAGAGGGTGGGATTTGAACCCACGAAGGTTTTGCCTTACACGCGTTCCAGGCGTGCTCCTTAAGCCACTCGGACACCTATCCACAGGGCGGGATTATAGCTTTTTTGGATTAAAATTTGGTTGAAGTTTAATAATTTAGTTTGCAATTTTTATAATAATAAGTTTTTAAAGAAAATTACAAACCCAGCGCGATATTTGTTTTTTGTATTTTTGAACTATTTTTTAAAAAATACTCAATACAAACGCCCTCGCGCAGACCATCATCAACAACAATTATCTTTAAATCGCGCCATTTTTGCAAGAGTGCTTCAAGCAAAAATATCCCGCTGATTATTAGTTTTACGCGATTTTTACCTACTAAATTTTCTGCCGTAGTAGTTGAAATTTTGGTTAAATAAGTGCGAATTTTAGCAAAATCATCAAATTTTAGACATGTTCCATTGATTAAATTTGGATCATAATCTGCATAATTCATACCTATTTTAATCGCCGCTATAGTCGTCGGTACACCAGAATTTAGGACGATTTTATCAAATTTTAACCCTTGAGTAAAATCTCTTGCATCGTTTGTTACTAAAAGTGCATTTTGAAAATTGCTCTTGAAATTATCAGCAAAAGATATAATGCCAAATTTAAAACTCGCACGCATTTTATTACAAACCAGCTCGCTACTAGCACCACCAATATCAATACTAAGCGTATTTTGCGAACTAAAATTTAACTTTTTTAGACGTGAATCAATCGCTAAGCGGGTTAGATAAGCCTCAATATCACCGCTAATTAACTCAAATTTTATAGCAGTTTTTGCAAAAATTTCAGCGAAAAATTCATCACTATCTCGTGCAATACGAAAAGCCTCTGTTGCAACAGCGCGATAATTATTTTGCGTAAAATCAAATTTGGATTTAAATTTTAAAAGTGAATTAATGATGAGATCTTTTGCTTTTAAATTTAATGCATCACCCGCCTTTAAGCCACGAGCAACACCTGTTACGATCTCATCAGATAAAAATATGTTTAGACTCTCATCCATCGCACAAATCCGCAACGTATTTGAGCCTAAATCAATGCCTATGAATAATTTTTTTTTAAAATTTAGCACTAAATTACAGCATATTGCGCCCAGATACAAGTATCTAGTGCATTAAGTTTTGCTAATGTCTCTTTTGTAATATCATCATCAATCAAAATTACAGCAAGTGCCTGTCCTTCGCCATTGCGTCCTAGACGGAAATCAGCAATATTTACCTTTGCACCCATTAAAATTTCACTAATGTTGTAGATAACACCAGGAACATCAATATTTTTGAAAATTACCATTTTGCCTTTTGGTTTAAAATCAGTTTTAAAACCATTGATATTTACAATACGCTCTTCAGTATCGCCAAAGACACTACCACAAACAGATGTGATATTTTTATCTGTTGTAATTTCAACTTCAACTTTATTTTGATAATCACTCTCTATTATCTCGTCGCCTTTGATCTCTATGCCTTTTTCATCTGCGATAAAACGTGCATTAACATAGTTTATCTTATCGCCCAAACTCTCTTTTAGCGCACCTACAATCCCGAATGTTAATAACTGATTAATGTACTCTGAAATTTTACCAGCTGTGCGAATTCGAATTGTTTTTATAGGTGATTTATCTATTTGAGACGCTAGATAAGACATTTTTGTTATCAAGTCAATATACGGTTCAACAAATTGCGGAAGCTCTTCTGATTTTATTGGCATATTTAACGCGTTTGGATATGAAATTCCGCGAGCCGCGCTAATTGCTTGTTCGGCTGCCGCGATTGCGATATTTGTTTGTGATTCTAACGTATTTGCTCCAAGGTGCGGAGTCGCCGTTACATTATCAAATTTTAGCAATTCATGTTCTGTTGCTGGTTCTTTATCAAAAACGTCAATACCAAGGTATGCAATTTTGCCGTTCGCTAAATTTTTAATGAGTGCTTTTTCATTATAAAGCCCACCGCGAGCGCAGTTGATCAATCTTACGCCATCTTTTAGTTTTTTCATAGATTCATCATCCAACATATTGATTGTCTCTTTGTTTTTTGGCGTATGAATAGTTATAAAATCGCATTTTAAGATATCTTCAAATTTAGTTGTGTACTCTACGCCGACAGCGGTCGCTTTTGATGATTCTACATATGGATCGTAAGCGATTACATTCATGCCAAAAGCCTTCGCACGGATTCCAACTTGTGAACCGATATGCCCAAAACCTATAATTCCTAATGTTTTTTTGTAAAGTTCAACACCATACCACTTCTCGCGCTTCCAAGTTTTATTAATCTTTAAATCATTGCAAGAATTTACGTACTTTCGCGCCGCATTTAAGAGATGGCACATAGTCATCTCAACAGCGGCAATGGTGTTTGCTGTTGGAACATTCATTAAAATTATTCCGCGTTTAGAACACCCATCAATATCAACATTATCAACGCCCACACCAGCTCTTACGATGGCTTTTAAATTTTTACCAGCATTCAAAAATGCTTCGTTAATCTCAGTTGAACTTCGCGTAATCGCAACATCTGCATCGCCAATGTAGTTTAAAAGCTCAGTTTTAGCCACTTTTGATGCATCAAAAAATGTGATATTCTTCTCTTTTGCTAGCATATCAAAACCGATTTGTTGTATCGCGTCGCAAACTACTATTTTTTTCATCATTTTTCCTTTTAATTGCTATTTATTCGCCTTTTAATTGCTCTTTAATCAAATCACCAAGCGTTTGTTTTTCATCGCCTCCGTTAATTTCGCTAATAACGTCGCGCTCTTTTTGTCTTGTTAGGCGTCTTACGCTAAGACGAATACGAGACGATTTTTCATCAATAAAATCAATTGCAGCCTCGATTTTATCGCCATTTTTTAAATTTGAAACATCTAAATTTCCAAGATCTTCTTTACGGATTAGTGCATCAACATTATTATCTAATTCAACAAAAATTCCAAAATCTTTTATATCTTTTATTCTACCTTTTACAAGTTCACCAATAGAATGGGATTTTGCATATTGTTTTGTTGGGCTATCTTGTAGCTCTTTTTGACTAAGTGAAATTTTCTCATTTTCTCTATCGATTTTGATGATTTTAACCTCTACTTCGTCTCCAGTTTTAAGCAGATCTTTACATTTATCGCTTCTATTCCAAGAGATATCTTCATTATGTAAAAGACCCTCGACAGCACCAATTTTTACAAATGCACCAAACGCTGTAATTGTAGTAACTACACCTTTTACTACGTCACCAGCTTTAAATTTTGCAACAAATTCATCAAAAGGTTTTTTAAGTAAATTTTTCAAGCTTACGCGAAGGCGTCTAGCGTCTGGATTAATCTCAATAACCTCTACATCAATCTCTTCGCCCTCTTTAATGAAGTCTTTTGGATTTTTGATATTTTTATCCCAAGAAATTTCGCTAATATGCAAGAATCCTTCAATATCATTACCAAGATCAACAAAAGCGCCGTAAGGTTCAATATTACTAACGATCACTTTAATAACATCTCCAACGCCAAGTCCGCAATCTTTATCTTTAATTTCATCCCATGGATCGCTCATTGTAGCTTTAATCGAAAGAGAGAGATGTTTTTTACCCTCATCATAATTAATTGCTTTTACTACGACTTTATCACCCTCTTTATAAAGAGTATTTGGATTTACAGGACCTTTGTAGCTAATCTCACTGTAATGAACTAATCCATCTACACCACCAACATCAACAAACATACCATAGGTAGTAATCTTTTTGACAACACCCTCGATTAGTTCGCCACTTTCTAAAATTTTATTAACCAAATCTTTTTTGACTTTTCTTTGTTCGTCTAAAATTTTTTTGCGAGAAACAACGATATTTTGGCTATCTTTATCAACTTTTAAAATTTTAACTTTATAAGTTTTACCTATGATTGAAGTGCCTTCTTTTACTACACTTTGCGATCTTGGCATAAAAAATTCAATTCCATCTTTATCAAAACAAACATATCCGCCACGATTTTTCGATGCAATTTTTACATCTACGATATTCTCAGCATTTTCATCAAAATTTTGAATAAATTCAGCAACTTTTACTTTTCTAAGTGCTTTTTTATATGAAACGACCGGGCGACCGCCTCTGTGAGCGATTACAATTACATTAATAGTATCACCGACTTTAACACTGAAATTTCCATTTTCGTCTTTAACCTCATCAGCATTTAGAATACCTTCTGATTTTTCATTAATATCAACGAAAACTTCGCTATCTCTAATCTCTACAATTTTGCCTTCGCAAATTGTCGCAGAACCTTCACTTTTTTCCTCAGAATATTCGTCTAATAATTTGGCAAAATCTTCCTCTTCGAATTGAACTTTCTCGTTCACAGCCATCATTTTTCCTTTAATTGTGATTTTACTATTTTTTGAAATAATAAGAGCCGATTTTATCTTTTATTGGCTTTAAAAATAATTAATAAATCCAAATTTTTAAGGTCAAATTTGAGTCAGTTTTTCTATTGATTTTATGACATTTTTAATGATCCATTCAGGCGTGCTAGCCCCCGCTGAAATGCCACATAATTTTTTGCCTTCAAACCACTCTTTTTGAAGTTCTTTTTCATTTTCTATAAGATAGCTATCAGCGCAAAATTTAGATGAAATTAAAAAAAGCTGTTTGGTATTTGATGAGTTTTTCCCGCCAATTATCACCATTACATCGGCTTTTGCGGATAGTTCGCGCACCGCTTCTTGATTTTCTAGCGTTGCATTGCAAATCGTATTAAAAACTCGCACCTCTTTTACACGTGAAACTAAATAGGCGATGATTTTATTAAAATTTTCTATTTTTTTTGTCGTTTGTGAAACAACTGCAACACGCGAAGAGAGCTTGATATTATAAAGATCACTCTCATCTAAAATGACAAACGTTTTCGTTTTTGCATACGATTTTACACCCTTTACTTCTGGATGATTTTCATCGCCAAAAATCACGATTTCATACCCTTCTGCACTCATTTTTTCTACTATTTGTTGCGGTTTTGTCACAAAAGGACACGTAGCATCAATAATCTCACGTCCTGTATTTTTAATCGTCAAAAGATCGCTTTTTGTGATGCCATGAGTGCGAATTATGAGCCGTTTTTCATCTGAAATTTCATCAATACTTTCAAGAGTTCTTACATTATAATTGTCTTTTAGTCTTTTTATCTCTTCGCTATTGTGAATCAATTCGCCAATAGTAGCCGCATTTGTGGCGTTTTGCGCAAGTTTTATCGCGCGTTTTACACCAAAACAAAATCCATAACTTTTCGCTAACTCAATTTTCAAATTTCGCCCCCAAACTAGCTAAAATTTCACCAAAATTTGGAAAAGACGTGCGGTAACACTCCGCGTTTTCAACATTCGCACCAAATTTTAATCCCAAAATTAAAAAGCTCATCGCAATTCTATGATCGCCACTTGTTTTTATCTCATCTAAATTTGCTTTAAAATTACCACTTAAATTTTCGTGCACTGGGTTTTGAGCTTGTGCGCACGCACTTAAATTTTGCTCGGTTTTACCCGTGATTTTAAAACCATCTTCAAGTTCACGCGCTTTAATGCCAAATTTGCGCAGACCTTCAACCATAAATTTAATGCGATCGCACTCTTTTACTCGTAGCTCCCCTGCCCCGCGCAACACACTAGTCCCATTAGCACACGCAAACGCGACCGCCAAAGCAGGAGCCTCGTCTATTAGCCACGGGATATTTTCGCTCACATCTACAGCGTGAAGTGGCGCATACGATACGCAAATTTCACCGATTTTTTCATACTGCTCGGATGTGATTTTATACTCTATTTTTGCGCCCATTTTGCGTAAAATTTCGTAAGCTTCAATGCGCGTTTTGTTTAATAAAACATCTTTTAAAACAAGCTTTGAACCAGGAATTATCGCAGCCGCAACCGCGAAAAAAAACGCCGAGCTAGGGTCTGCTGGGACGCGCAAATTTAGCGGTTTTAGTGGTGCAATGCTTGGGGTAAGAGTGATTTTTAGGCCATCTACTTTTAAATCCGCCCCCATGCCAACAAGCATTTTTTCGGTGTGATCTCGACTTAGGCTTGGTTCACTAATTTCACAACCATTTCCATTAATCGCCGCTAAAATGAGAGCTGTTTTTATTTGTGCTGATGAAATTTGGCTATCAAATTTAAAAAAATCCAGCTTTTTCCCACGTACGCAAATCGGAGCTTTATTGCCGCCATCGCGCCCGTCAAATTTCGCCCCTAACGCACTTAGAGGATCGCAAACTCGCCTCATAGGACGCTCATTTAAATATCTATCACCACTAAGCGTAAAAAACCCATCAATCCCACAAAGAAGCCCCAAAAAAAGCCGCATCGAAGTACCAGAATTCCCACACTCTAAAACACAATTTGGCTCTGTGATTTTATTTGGAATTATGCAAACTCGTGCACCACTACCGCCAAATTTAGTCAAAATTTCATCTAAATTTTCAGCGCAAATTTGCTCGCCATTTACCTCAACTTTCGCGCCTAAATTCTGAGTGATTAATAGTGAATGAAGTGAGTCTTGAGCAATCAAAAAATTATCAATCACGCTTTTTTTATCACTTAAAAGCGAAAAAATCGCACACCGATGAGAGATTGATTTATCAGCCCCAATCGTGCTAATTTCGCCGATAAGTGGCGAATTTAATGGGTAAATTTTCATCTTAAT
>CAUTSW010000057.1:0-8023 GCA_963541085.1 uncultured Campylobacter sp. | reverse complement strand
AAAAATGACCAATAATAAGATCTTTTTTGGCAAAAAACAGCTATGGCGACGAGATAATGGCTAGCTAACGCACCTAAAATTTGTTTTAAAAATCATAAAATTTTAAATTTTATATTTGACTATTTAAATTTGTATTTGCAGCTATTTTGACTTTAAAATCAAGTTTAAATTTCTAAATTCGCTAGATTTTAAAACCTAGCGCGAATTTAAAATTTCATCAATTTTTATAAACATTTAGTCAAATACACTAAACTTTTTTAAATATTTTTATATAAACTCTTGACATTTAATGGCGTTGTGCTGTATAATTCTTAGCAATTTTAAAAAAGAGTGCTAATTTTATGAAGATCAATAAACGAGATTTAATTTTAGGTTACATCATTGAATCATATTTGCGAACAAATTTACCAATCGGTTCTGCTGAGCTTGGTTTACAAATGCAAGAGCTAATTCCAGCTTCGACGATTCGCGTATATTTTAAAAAATTGAGCGACGAGGGCGAAATTCGCCAACTTCACGTAAGTGGCGGGCGCATTCCTACGACAAAAGCAATGCGGACATATTGGCAAAATAAGCTTGATTTAAGTGCTAAAATTTTTCTTGAAAATAGCGATAAAATCTCGCTTGTAGCGAGCGAATTTGAGATTTACACAATGGTTTTTACCTGTGAAAATGAGACATTTTGCGAATTGATTAATCATAAAAATCGCTTTATGATTTTGGTTTTTGATAGTGAGGAGATTATCATTAAATTTGATGAGCGCGCGTTTAAATTTTTGCACAATTTGCTAGGGCTTTCACTAAATGAGCTAGAAACGACGGCTATGCAAGTAGGATTTAGTGAGTTAAGGGCGAAAATTCGCGAATTAAAACGTTCAAAAATTGTCTTTTTGGCAAATGAGATCGTCGCTTATAAAATTTTTAACGATAATCGCGCAAAAATGTTGTTTGATCCTGAAATTTCTTTAAGATTTAATAAAAATATTATATTTTTGCCTTTTTTTAACGAAGGATTTATGGGGATTAAGCGCGATGTAACTTATAATGGAAAAGAGGCTACGATGCTGTGCGCCGGTAGCATTTATGAGGATTTTGATAAATTTTTTAACTTTTTAACGGAGGTAGCATGAAAACTGACGAGACAAATTTGGAACAAAATTTAGATCAAAAGTGCTGTTGCGATGAAGTTTTGCAAGATGAAGCAAATTTAGACGCAAATCACGCTGAAAATATGGCAAAAAATAACGCGAATTGTGCTCAAAACAGTGCAGAGACTGATAAGCAAATTTCTACAACAAGTTCAGATGAGATCGCCAAAATTCAAAGCGAATTAGATGAAATTACAGATAAATTTGTCCGTGCTCAGGCTGATTTTGCAAATATAAAAAAGCGTTTAGAGCGCGAAAATAGCGAAAATTTAGAGTATGCGAATATGAAATTTGCAAAAGATCTTTTGCCGATTTTAGATGCGCTAGAAATCGCTGCTACTATTGATATAGGTGAGAGCGAAATTGCAAATAAAGTAGAAGAGGGAATAAAAAATTGCGTTAATATGTTTTTAAAGACATTTGAAAATTATGGCATTATGGCTATCAAAAATGACGGCGAAGCTGATCCAAATTTTCATCAAGTAATTAAAATAGAGGAGCGCGAAAACGCCACCAGCGGGCATATCGTGCAGGTTTTTCAAAAAGGCTATACGTTTAAAAATAGACTACTTAGAGAGTCTATCGTAGCCACAGCGAAGTAAATTTAATTTTAATAAAAGGATAAAAATGAGTAAGGCTAAACATAAAGAAAGATAGTGGTAAGAGATACACAAAAGAGGAGCTTGAGTGTATTAAAAAATATCAGGATAAAAACGGTGTTTTTCATGATTATGAAACCGCAAATGAATATGCTACGACGCATCATTATAAAGAAACAGGAATTGAGCGTTTAGGACATGCGTTGTATATGTGGAGAATAGTTAATGGAAAATATGACAATATTTTAAAAGAATTAAATACAAAGGACAAAAAATGAGCAAAGTAATCGGTATAGATTTAGGAACAACAAATTCAGCCGTATCTATCTATGAGCACGGCGAGAGCAAGATTATCCCTAATAAAGAGGGCAAAAACACCACCCCAAGTGTGGTCGCTTTTACTGATAAGGGCGAAATTTTAGTTGGCGATACAGCAAAACGTCAAGCTGTCACAAACCCAGAAAAGACGATCTATTCAATCAAACGAATTATGGGTTTGATGATGAATGAAGAAAACGCAAAAGAGGCTGCTGCGCGTCTGCCATATAAAATCGTAGATCGCAATGGTGCGTGCGCGGTTGAGATCGCTGGTAAGGTCTATACTCCGCAAGAAATTTCAGCAAAAATTCTTATCAAACTAAAAGAAGACGCTGAAGCATATCTTGGCGAGAGTGTTGTTGATGCAGTGATTACCGTGCCGGCGTATTTTAACGACAGCCAACGCAAAGCGACAAAAGAGGCTGGCACAATCGCAGGGCTAAATGTATTGCGTATCATAAATGAGCCAACAGCTGCGGCTCTTGCGTATGGTTTGGATAAAAAAGAAGCAGAAAAGATCGTAGTTTATGATTTAGGCGGTGGAACGTTTGATGTTACTGTGCTAGAGAGTGGTGATAATGTTGTTGAAGTGCTATCAACTGGCGGAAATGCGTTTTTAGGCGGAGATGACTTTGATAATAAGATTATCGATTTTTTAATTAGCGAATTTAAAAGCGAAACAGGTATTGATTTAAGAAGCGATGTAATGGCTATGCAACGCCTAAAAGAGGCCGCTGAGAATGCTAAAAAAGAGCTAAGTTCTGCGATGGAAACAAGCATAAATTTGCCGTTTATCACGGCTGATGCGACAGGTCCAAAACACCTAGTAAAAACAATCACTCGCGCTAAATTTGAGAGCATGATTGAATCTCTTGTTGCTGAGACTATCGGGACGCTTAAAAAAGTCGTAAAGGATGCGGATTTAAACATCTCTGATATAAAAGAGATCGTTATGGTCGGTGGTTCAACTCGTGTGCCACTTGTTCAAGAAGAGGTTAAAAAGGCATTTGGCAAAGAGCTAAATAAGAGCGTAAATCCAGATGAAGTTGTCGCTATCGGCGCTGCTATTCAAGGAGCGGTTATAAAAGGCGATGTAAAAGATGTGCTTTTGCTAGATGTTACGCCACTCTCTCTTGGTATCGAAACCGTCGGTGGAATCATGACAAAAATGATCGAAAAAGGCACAACAATCCCGACTAAAAAATCTCAAGTCTATTCAACGGCAGAGGATAACCAAACAGCGGTTACGATCAATGTTTTACAAGGCGAAAGAGAGTTCGCAAAAGATAATAAGAGCTTAGGAAATTTCAATCTAGAAGGCATCATGCCAGCTCCACGCGGTGTGCCTCAAATCGAAGTTGAGTTTAATATCGACGCAAACGGAATTTTAACCGTCAGCGCAAAAGATAAAGCAACAGGCAAGGCAACAGATATCAGAATTACTGGTTCAAGTGGTCTAAGCGACGCCGAAATAGAAAAAATGGTAAAAGAAGCAGAGATGCACAAAGAAGAGGACAAAAAGAAAAAAGAGAGTGTTGAGGCTCGAAATAGCGCGGATTCTATCGCTCATCAAACAGAAAAAACGCTCAACGAAAATGGCGATAAGATCCCAGCTGATGCACGCGTAAAAATCGAAGGCGCACTAAATGATCTAAAAGAGACGCTTAAAAATGATAGCGCAACAAAAGAGGAGATCGATCAAAAAGTTCAGGCTTTGGCAAAATGTTCGCAAGAGCTTTATAAAGCTTCAAGTACTGATGCAAATGGTGCAAATTCTAGCGCAAGTAACAGCAAAAAAGATGATGATGTAATCGACGCTGAGGTTGAATAATAGATTTTTGAAAGAGGGCTTAAAAGTCTTTTAAAAATCTTTAAAAAGGCAAAAATTTAAAATCATATAGATTTTTGCCTTTTATTCTTTTTATTATTTTGGTTGTATTTTTTGTACGTTTTAGAATTTGCATTTAATAAAGGTTCTAAGACCTAAGATTTTTAAATAAATTTGAGCTTTTTACGCAAATCTTACAAGCTATCTTAAAGAGATAATTTTCTAAGAAGGTTTAAGCTTTTATGTAAAATATCTTTTTTTGACGAAAAATATCTTAAAAAGATTCTAAACTAGATTTAATGTTGTTGAAAAATTTGTAAGAAAACATTTAAAATAAAAAACTAAAACTTATAACTAATAATCACTCTATGAAATAAGTTAAAAAAATAAAATCTAAATTTTAACAAAGGCTTTAAAGATATATATTTTATTTGTACTACGATTTTTTCGTTGCGCGAAAATATCAACTACGCCAGAAGTTATGCTTTTTAGCACTAAGTAATTTTGTTGTAAATTTTTATGATTTTGTTTAAAAAATTATGGTGATGTGCTCTACCAATTATATTATTATATTCAAAAATATTCATATACACTTACGAAAGTATAAAGGAAGGTTGAATATTGTCAAAGACTAAAATATTTACAACATGTTCTAAAAATTCGATATTGAAAAGTTCATTTTGAGATAATTTAATATTTGCAAAGTCATTGTTAGTCGAAAAAAGTTTAATATTTTTATTGAAAGGATTAATGCGACAATATTTGACTAAAATTTCATCATTTACTTTTAAAACCAACAGAGTGTTATCTTTTGGAAAAGTCTCTCTTATTATTACTAAAATATCGCCGTCATTTGCAAAAGGAGCTGCTTTTTTGTTGGTAGTAATCACGAAATTATAATCATATGGCTTTGACAAATGAAAAAGCTTTGTTAAAATTTGAAGTTTTTGAATATGTGGTTCAAAACTGGGCTCATTATTTGCAAAGTCATACAAATCATCATAAATCGTGCAAATTGCCTCTTTATTGGTCTTGATTTGAATTTTGCTGTTTTGCGTGTTAATATTATATTTACTAATGGCGCCAGCTATGTCAAGATTTGTTTGAAAATAGATCCCAGTGGCACTATTTTCCACATTATCTGTATAGATGAAATTTTCTACTTTGATGCAGATAACGGCGCAGATGTGCTGATTAGATTGTGGAAAATAGTGATGGAAAATTGAAATATATTCTTGCAAATAGTTTATCTAGGTTTAATTTTTTCAAAAATTTTAATAAAAAAGTAAAGCTAGGGCCGATAAACTCATCCACACTGCTACTTTGCGCCACTTGCGCGTTATCTGCAAATGCAAATTCTCTCTTTTTGCCATTAAATACACCCATTTTATCTCTCCTTTTCTTTTGATTTTTCGTTATCTTGTGGCACTTTTATCGCTCCACTTTGCACTTTTTTGGTGTAAGCATCGCCAAGCCTTGATAAAACCGATTTACTATTATCTTGCTCATTTGGGCGTTGACTTAAAAATATAGTACGCCTTGATACTTCATCTTTTTCTATCTCTTTAGCAAACATCATAAATCCATCAATGTCATTGTTGCGCAGTATTGAAATATATCTATTTTTTTGCTCTTTTGGTATTATGATAGGTGCTAAATTATTCTCCAAACAACCATAGATCATAATTATTCTACCAGTTCTGCCATTTGCGTCGCTAAAAGGATGAATTTTTTCAAATTCGATATGGCTTTGTAATATTGCTTTTAGCTTGTCGTCGCTATTTTTGGCATTATCAAGTCTAAAATATAGGTTATCACACATATCTTTAATCGCTACTGGCACTAGATATGGCTTTGTAGGTTCAAAATTTGCACCCACGACCAAATTTTCAATAGTCTTAAATTTGCCGTTATTGTCTATTAGATTATCCATTGTTAGTCTATGAAAATCTTTTATTAGCTTCTCATCTATCTTAGCTTTTTCTTGTAAAGACGAAAACATTTTTGGCAAAATTTCACGGTAGTTTTTTACCTCATAAAATTCACGCTCGCTAGTTGCTTTTGATATATAGCCATCAAGCAATATCGAAGCGGTCTCATCCTGGCTTAAAGTGTTGCCTTCAATCGCCGTGCTATGATGAGCCATTCGTACGCATACATCTAGCCAATAGTCTTGTTCATTGCTGTTTTTCAAAAATTTGCTTACATCGCTACGCATACTATCTATCCCTATCTTTTGATTTTTTGTCTGCCGTTTTTATTGCTCGGTTACTAAAAATTTATCTATATTTGTTTTGATGTTTGGCAGATAATCTCTAATGACATCTTCTATTATTGATAAATTTACCCCTTCATAATCGTGAGCCGTAGCATTTCTTACTCCTCTAAGTCCCCTAATATTTTCTGGTGTAAATATTGATAGTGCTTTTATATCGCCACTATCTTGTATCTTTTGTAATTGCTTATTACAAGCTACAAGATGCATTAAAATAGCAGGCCTTTTTAGTGTTTCATCATTTAGTGCTGTAACTATTCCATTCTCACAAATTTCAAAAATTTTTTTAATTTTATCGTTAATCAAAATAAGTCTTTCGTTTGTTTTTGTATTGCTAGACATAAATCACTCCTGTTAGTAAATTTTGTTGTTTTTGTAAAGACATTGAAGCCGTGTCGCATATATCAACTTGTCTTTTAAATTTACGCATAAAATCACTTCTTAAATCATCTAAATATATAAAGCCATTAAAACCTTTGAATTTATTTACAAAGTCCTTGCTGGTTTGTATTGTAATATCCACATCGCTTGCGATATCCGCCGTGCCTTTTGCAAAACTACCAAAAAGCCCAAGTTTTATAATGCCATCTTCTTGTAGTTTTGGTTTAATCTCTTTTAAATAGTCTAAAATTTCATCTTTTGTAAGCATTTTTCGCCTTTTTAAATTTGCCATCATACTATTTTAAACTTTATAAAAAAGTATTTTATAATTTTTAATTATTTGCAAATTTGATTAATTCATCAAAAAAGCTCTCGAAATCTCTTCTTGCATTTTCGTCTTTGTTGCAAATATTCCGCCACGCCAATACCTACCGAAAATGCGTTGCGATAAGCCTCGCGCTCATAAATTATACTATCCATTAAAAATATATCATCTAAATTCTTATCGCCAATATACTTACGCAGCGCATCGACCTTCTTGGCTAAAAATGGGTTTGGCGATGCCTTTGAGATGGTGATTAAGGCTTTTGCGGTGGGATTGTAAATTTTAGCTTGGTTAAAAACTAAAATCATCTTATTGAGCACGGCTATGTCAAGATCGCTAGGAATTGCAGGGATAATCGCAATATCGCAAACTGCCAAAGCTTGGCGCATTTCTTGGCTATCACGTCCGCCTGTATCGATCACTACTTTTGTTTTAAGCTTTGGATCTCTTTTAGCATTGACGAGCCTAGCTTTGAGACGCTATTAAAAAGCAGCGGCAGCGAGCTATATCTCTTAAATATTCAAATGTGTATTCTTTATCCCCAAATTTCCCACTCTCACCACAACCTACGATAGCTAATGCTAAAAATCCGCCAAGAGTGGCTTTGCCTAAATTTTTCATATTCTGTCCTTTATTTAAAATTTACTATATTTTATTGTTTTAAACTTTTTTAAACAAAAATATTTTAATAGTCGCCATCAGCGACAAACTCATACTCAATTTGCCAGTTTCCACCACCAAAATGTAGCTCGTTTTTAAGCAATTCGCACGGCAAAAATGCCCCGTCCCCGCCTGCTACCATATCGCTAAATTTCGGTAATTTTCTTGCGTCAAAGCCATTTTCATAAGTCTTATCTGAAAACATAAGACCTTCTCTAACTCGTTTTAAAAAATACTTGTAGCCAAGCATATCATTAAAGCCGTGATGTCTTAAAATTTCGTTCTTTGTGGCATTGTTTTTTAGTCACTGGATACTTTCGTCTTTTACTAAAATTTGTAGCTCGAAAAACTCTTGATAAATAGTTGCTTCATAAAGTAGCTGTTCTAAGTCACTTTTTGCTATTTTTGCGATTTCTTTAAGCGAATTTGCAAATTTACTATCTGCGATTTGTCTAAACCAATTAAGCGGATAATCCTACGATTATTTAT
>CAUTSW010000056.1:0-8105 GCA_963541085.1 uncultured Campylobacter sp. | reverse complement strand
AGCGCGGATTGTTTGGATTAGAAAAGTTTTCATACGCATTATTTGCGCTAAATTCGGCTCGCGGGTTGTGGAAATTTGCGTTTGGTAAATTTGGTGCGTTTAAATTTGCATTTGGTAAATTTGGTGCGCTTTGGTCTAAATTTTGTGTGAAATTATCCGCGTTTTGTGGTAAAATCTCGCCATTGGTCGGCGAAAAATGCTCTTTGCTGGTATTCATTTGCGCCCAGGGCACTAGTTGCTTATGTTGGGAGTTTGACGTCCCAACCGCCGACGCCATTCTTTCTATTTCGGAATTACTCATTTTTCTATCTTTATTTAAATGAAAGACCCCACCGCTATCTCGGTTAATCGCCATATCGCTGATTAGTTCGTCGTTTTGTTTTGCGATATAAGCCGCGTTTTTGTTTTTCAAACTATCGCCTACATAATCATTATTTTTCAATAGGCTTTTTATGGTCTCATACACTTCGCGCTTGCTTTTAAAGCTCTCTGGGTGGTGCGCGCGTAAATACTCTAAACTAGCCTTGATTTGAGTGTTTGGTAGCTTTAATTCTTGCGCCAAAGAGTTTTCAATATCCAAAAAAGCATTATACGGGAATGTCTGCTTTGCCTTGCTAACTTGCGTAAAATTTGGCGTAAAATCGGATTTTTCAAGCTGTGAAAAATCGATACTGCCTTCAAGCTCTCTTTGGCTTGCGCGCGGGTTTTTTGTGCCTAAATTTGGGTTTTGCGCGCTAGGGTTTAAATTTGCGCGTGGGTTTGCATTAGGATTTGCTCCGCTTGCATTTAAATTTGCGCGCGGGTTTGCATCTAAATTTGCTCCGCTTACATTTAAATTTGCCTCACCCGTGCGCGGGTTTGCTCTTAAATTTACATTTAAATTTGTGCGTGGGTTTGCCTCGTTTAATTCGCCCCTAAATTTGCCTCATTTGCGCTAAAATTTGCATTTAAATTAGCCTCATTTGTGCCTATAATCTTGCGTATTTAAATTAGCATTTTGCAAATTTTCGCAAAAAAGCCACGATTATCCGCCTAAATTAATCACAGCTTTTTTAATTTTGCGATCTCATCTCGCAGTGCGGCCGCTTTTTCAAATTCTAAATTTGCCGCGGCTTCTAACATCTGTTTTCGCAGATCTTTTACGATTTTTGCACGTTCGGCGGCGGGCATTTTTTCCGCTTTTTTCACGCGTGAGGCGGCTAATTTCACCTCGCTTTCGTCGTCTAAATGCAGACTCTCTTCTAAATTTCTACTTGCAGAGTGGGGTGTGATACCGTGTGTGCGGTTGTATTCTTCTTGAAATTTGCGACGTTTATTTGTGATATCAATCGCCTCTTGCATCGATCCTGTGATACGTTTGCAAAACATCACCACGCGCCCATTTACGTTGCGTGCGGCGCGCCCCATCGTCTGTATTAAGCTCGTGCGCGAACGCAAAAATCCCTCTTTATCGGCGTCCATTATCGCCACTAGCGAAACTTCAGGCAGATCTAGCCCCTCGCGTAATAAATTTATACCGATTAGCATATCAAACTCTCCCGTGCGAAGTCCGCGGATAAGCTCATTTCGTTCGATAGCATCGATATCTGAGTGCATGTATTTGACCTTTAAACCAAGCTCTAAATAGTATTTACTAAGCTCTTCAGTCATTTTTTTAGTGAGAGTAGTTACTAAAATTCGCTCACCGCGCGCTATTGTTTGTTTTGCTAAATCGTATAAAATTTCTACTTGATTGTCACTATCTTGAATTAGAATTTCAGGATCTAGCAACCCTGTTGGGCGCAAAATTTGCTCAAAAACATTTTCGCCACTTAAATTTAGCTCAAGCTCAGCAGGGGTCGCCGAAACAAAGAGAAAAGAGCCTTTTTTATTGATAAACTCATCAAATTTAAGTGGCCTATTATCAAGCGCGGAAGGCAGACGAAAGCCGTATTCTACGAGTGTCTCTTTGCGTGATCGATCGCCTGCAAACATACCACGAAACTGCGGAAGGCTCACGTGGCTCTCATCGACGATGATTAGATATGGCTTGCCGCGACTTTCGTAATAATCAAATAGCGAGTAGGGCGTCTCGCCGGTGTTTTGTCCGGTAAGATAGCGCGCGTAGTTTTCGATGCCCTTGCACATTCCGGTTGCGCTTAACATCTCTAAATCAAATTCTACGCGACTTTTTAGGCGCTGTGCTTCTACTAATCGATCGCTATTTTCAAAGAAATTTAGTCTTTGTGCGAGTTCGTTTTCGATATTTTTTATCGTTGATTTTAGACGATTTTCGCCGACGATAAACTGGCTAGTAGGATAAAGAATAAATTTCGAGACATCTTTTTTGCGACTATTTTCTAAGACATCAAAATGATACATGCTTTCGATTTCATCGCCAAAAAATTCAAGCCTGATCGCCTCATCGTTAAAATACGCAGGGTAGATATCCACGCAATCCCCGCTCACTCTAAAATCCCCGCGATCAAAGAAATTATCGTTGCGTTTATAGCCCATATCGACCAATTTTCGCAAAAGAAATTTCATAGAAAATGTCCCGCCGACCTGCAAAAACAGCACCATTCCTTTATATTCGTTTGGATCTCCAAGCCCGTAATTTGCCGATACAGAAGCGATCGTAATCACATCATCAAAGCTTAATAAACTAGCCGTCGCGCTTAGCCTTAATCGTTCTAATTCGTCATTTACAGCGCTATCTTTTTCGATGAAAAGATCTTGGCGTGGGATGTAAGCTTCTGGCTGATAATAATCATAATAGCTGATGAAATACTCCACGTGATTTTTCGGAAAAAACCCGCGAAATTCGCTGTAGAGTTGCGCTGCGAGAGATTTGTTGTGTGTCATTATTAAGGTAGGCAAATTTAGTTGCGCTATGACGTTTGCCATCGTAAAAGTCTTGCCTGAGCCGGTAACTCCAAGGAGTGTTTGATAGTGATTTTTTGCACGAACTGAATCAACTATTTGTGAAATTGCACGTTTTTGGTCGCTTGATGGGGTGAATTTAGAGCTAATTTCAAAATTTTGCAAGCTTTTTCCTTTAAATTTTAGAAAGTTTATGATAAAATCGCGCGCATTATATCAAATTCAAATATTTTTAAGGATAAAATAATGCTAGAAAACGAAAATTTGGCGCAAACTTCACAACCAACAAATACAATTTTAGAGGTTAAAACGGCTACATTAGGCGATAAAATCACAGAGCTTATTAAGAAATTTAAGGATACAAAATTTGAGCTAGAGTTAGCGCAAGATGAGATCAGTTCTCTTCGTAATGAAATCGTCTCACTAAAAGCACAAAATGAGGCTATAAATTTGCAAATTTTAGGGCTTGAAGACGCAATTGAATCAAAAAGTATCAATGAAAATGAGATGCTTGCACAAATTGAAGAAGTCCTAAACGATGAGAGAAATTGAAGTCTTAATCACATCAAAAAGCGTTGGCAGATCATATAAAATCAATCTAAATGATGAATTTGCCCGCGTGGTGGAAAAAGAGCTTTTACCGCTTTTGCAGCAGGGAAAAATGCTTGATTCAAAGACACTTTTGGAAGCTTTTATGAATAAATGCTATGAAAATTACGTTCAATCACAAGAGATTGAAAAATTAATAAATCAAATTGACAAGGGAGTTTAAATGGGTAAATTAATATTTTTTGCTATTATCGGAGCTATTTTTTATATAGTTGTATGGCCAAATTTAGGTGGCGCAAAAGATAGGGCTTTTGGAATGCAAAGCGCGATGGAACTTGAGAGATTTTTAAAAGATGTAAAAGAGTATCAAGAGCTTCGCGGAGATTTAACAACAATAAAAGATATGAGTTTTGTGCGAAATTTTAGTGATGTAAATGCTAAATTTGAGCTTGATCAATCGATTGCTTATGGTGTCTATCTTAAAGGTGTATTTAAGCCATGCATAAATTTAATTTTGCGCGAATCTAGCGGCAAAAAATATATTCAAATCCAAGATTTAAAAAGCCAAGATACTATTTGCGAAGAGTTTGTTAAACGTCCAGAAATTACGAAGTTTAATAATAGGTATGATTTATAAATTCCAAAATTTAGCTCAAATTCGGGCTAAATTTTGAAAATTTCATTATTTTTTAATCCAAGCTTATTTCTGTTTTTCCTATTTAATTTGATATAATCGCGACATTTTTATTTTTAGGAGATATAAATGAAAAAATCTTTAAATTTAGCATTAGGTGCTGTTATTGTTTTTGGTTTAAGTGGTTGTATGAATAGCCAAGAAAGCCTCGGGGCTGATGTCTATGATGCGAGCGAATTAAATACTCAACAAAATGCAAAAACTGTTGAGATTATCTCTATAATGCCTGCAAAAGTCGCGGTTGATAATAAAGACAAAGAGACAGCACAAGTAATAGGTGGTGTATTAGGTGCTGTAGTTGGTGGCGTAGTAGGACATAATGTGGGTAGCGGATCTGATGCCGGAACACTTGCAGGTACAGCAGCAGGCGGTGCATTGGGTGCAGCGGCTGGAAGCATGGTCAATGATAAAAAAATTGTAGAGGGTGTAACATTAGCCTATAAACAAGGTACAAAATTAAAAACGTCAACTCAAGCTGGACGCGCTTGCCAATTTAAATTAGGCACCGCACTTTTAGTCTCATCAGCAAATAAACACAATGAGACTAGAATTCAACCAAACTCAACTTGCCCAACAAAAAATAGAGAGTGAATAGAGCATGAAAAGATTAAGTTTGATTACTATTTCTTTGCTTTTTTGTGTAAATTTTGCTAGTGCGGATATGGACTCGCAACTTCAAGCATTAAAAAGTGCTCAAGAAGAGGGCGAATATCAAGAAAGAGCGGCTATAAATCGTGCCGCTAAAGCTGCTGTTCAGCGCGAAAAACAGCGTCAAGCTGCTTTAAAGGCTGAGCGCGAAAAACGAGAAGCAAAAGAAAAGCGCGATCAAGAGTATGAAGATAAATTGCGCCAACTAGAGCTTGAAGATCGCATTACAGAGCTCGAGGAAAAAAAGGCGATGCGTAAAGCTCGTGCTGCAAAGGCTGAGGAATTTGTGGCAGAGGATTTAAATCACGCAAAGGCTACAACGGACAATATTCAAGCTAAAAGCGATGCAATTCGTTCAAATCCACGTAGCGGTGAAAATTATTTGATAAAATCAGGTGAAACAGACGTTAAGAAATAAAGAATTTCTAAAATATTTTTAATTTGAGCTAAATTTTTAAATTTAGCTCTTTTAAATTTTGTATCAATTACTCTTAATTTCTTAAATTTCTTCTCTTTTTTGAAGCTTTATGTACGTATTGTTTATGCGATCGTTTGCAAATTCTTACCAAATTTTATTTTAAATGTCGATTATCTTTGTTACATTTAAAATTTATCTTGAAAGTTTTTTATTGGTTGAGTTTAAAATTTGCACTCTTCATCGGTAAATTTGCTTTTATTTTAAACAAACACTTATAAAATTTAAAAGAATTTGCACTCAAATTTCTAAAGCCAAAACGCTTTAAAATTTATTAGCTAAATTCTTTAAGATTTAGCTAAATTTGATACAAATTTATCCTTGAAATTCAGCTGTTTCAACTGGCGCAGAGTGTGTTTCACAAAAGCGCGAAATATTTTTTTGGAATGCTACTTTTATCGTGCCAAGCCCGCCGTTGCGGTTTTTGCCGATGATTATCTCTGCCTCAGCTTCGTTTGGATTTGGCTGGTATTGTGGGCGGTATTCATTTATATCTTTGCCGGCATTTACCCACGCTTGACGACGCTCGTTTTCTGCGATTTCGGCATAAACATCATCTCTATAAACAAACAAAATAATATCCGCGTCTTGCTCAATCGCGCCTGATTCGCGCAAGTCACTTAACATCGGGCGTTTGTTTGTGCGCGTTTCTAAATTTCTATTTAATTGCGAAAGTGCGATTATTGGGATTTGTAATTCGCGCGCAAGAAGCTTTAGTCCGCGCGAAATTTCTGCGATTTGCAAGTGGCGATCACTAAATTGTGATGCGCTCGTCATAAGTCCGATATAATCGATAACGCAAAGCGAAATTTCATCGTGTTTTGCCTTTAATTTACGAAGTGAAGTGCGAATTTGGTTGATTGTTACAAAGCCGCTATCATGTATCCAAAATTTCTTTTTTGACATCTCTTCGCACGCGTCGCCAAAGCGCGTCCAGTCTTCATTATTTGCAAAACTAGCGTTTATAATCTCTGTTTGATTTATCGCTGTGTATGATGAGAGCATACGTTTCATGATATCTACAGCGGCCATTTCTAGCGAAAACATCACGACACCTTTACCTGCATTTAACGCTGCTTGTATGAAATTTCCAGCGAGTGTTGTTTTGCCCATAGATGGGCGTGCTGCGAGAATTATCAACTCGCCAGGCTTAAATCCGCGTGTAAGATGATTAAGATACGAAAAGCCAGTATCTAGCCCTACAAGCTCGTTATTTTCGCGCTCGGATAGGTCTTTCATCTGTTTGGCTAGCTCAAGCACAATTTCGTGAGCGTTTTTGATTTTGCCAGTTTGTTCGTTTTCGATTAAAGAGTAAATTTCACTACTGATTTTATCGACGATATCTTTTGCCTCTATTGGTTCTGTGATGGCGGCCGGGATCTTGTGAGCGATTTTCATCAATTCGCGGCGAATGCTCTTTTCACGCAACTCTTTTGCATAACAAGGTGTATCAATTAGCGATCCAGTAGCGATAATATCTACTAAAATTTGCTCATTGTAGCGACTGCCAAGATACTTTTTGATAAATGCTAGGCCTATTGGTTCGTTATTATTTACGCATGAAATTATCGCTTGATAAATTTCTTTATGCCCTTGTAGATGAAAATCATCAGACGTAATCATATGTGAAATTTCGCCAAACGCCTCTTCGTTATTAATAAGTGCCGAAAGAATTGCACGCTCTAAATCATAATCATATAAATTTGATTTTTCATCTGCTAAGCTCATATTTTTTTACCTCTTCGTCTAATTCTTGTAAAAATCTCTCCACTAATTCGCTCTCTTTTAGCCTTGCGACAACTTCGCCTTTTTTGATGATTAATCCATTTCCTTTGCCAAAAGCTATAGCTACATCGGCGTTTTTAGCCTCTCCTAAAGCATTTACCACACACCCCATAACAGAGACATTTAGCGGTGCTTTTATGTGGCGCGTTTTATCTTCGATTACTTTGATCGCGGCTACTAGGTTGCTTTGTAAACGCCCACACGTAGGGCAAGATATGATATTTAGCCCCATTGGTTGGACACCACTATCTTGCAAGATTGCTTTTGCGACTTTTATCTCTTCTTCTAATTCGCCCGTGATTGAGACGCGCATTGTATCGCCGATACCCTCTAATAGTAAATTTCCCAATGCCATCGCGCTTTTTACCGTCGCATGAAAGGTTGTCCCAGCCTCTGTGACACCTAGATGAAATGGATAATCGCACATTTTTCTAAGCGCGCGATAGCCTTGTAGAGTTCCAGCCACATTTGAACTTTTTAGCGATATTGCAATATCGGTAAAATCGAAATCTTCGAGCAATTTGTAGTTATATTCTGCGCTTTTTAACATCGCTTCTATTCCGTTGCCGTATTTTTCTTCAAATTCTTTTTCAATTGAGCCAGAATTTACGCCGATACGGATAGGAATTTCGCGCTCTTTGCACGCTTTTACGACCTCGCGAATTTTATCTTTTCCGCCGATGTTGCCTGGATTTATACGTATCGCATCGACAAATTTAGCTACGCGCAAAGCGTGTTTGTAGTTAAAATGAATATCAGCTACGATTGGAAGCGGGCTTTGCTTTTTTATCTCTTCTAAGCAGCTTGCATCCTCTACGCTTAGCACGGCGCACCTAACGATGTTTGCACCCGCAAAATATAGGCGATTTATCTGTTCTAATGTGCCGTTTATGTCGTGTGTTTTTGAAAACGTCATCGACTGCACAGAAATCGGCGCATCGCCACCTATTAATACGTTTCCAACGCGAATTTGTTTGGTTTTGTATCTCATAAATTTACCTTTTTATAAAAAACGTGCATTATAATCACAAGCTATTTATAGAAAGGTAAAATATGCAAAATTTAGTTAAATTAAATTTTTTAGATGTTGTG
>CAUTSW010000055.1:0-8698 GCA_963541085.1 uncultured Campylobacter sp. | reverse complement strand
TTTTGTAAAATATCTGCTTTTGAAGGGAGGGAGTTTGCAAATTTCTAAGGCTTAACACATTAAAAGTATCTTACTATCTAGTTTAAAAATTTTAAAAAATTTGAGCTTTTTAATGAAAAATTTACAAGCTGTTTTTAAGGGATAATTTACATCCAAACAAAGCATTGATCAGTTGATTTATCAGCATTCGCACGATGATTTTTATTGATTTGTCATTAAATATTTGTCATTTTCTCTTGCTATTTTAATTTTTAGTATACATATGCACTATCGCTTAATATAAACTTTAAAAATTACTATTTAATTTATTTCGCGCTGGGTTTAAAAGCTTGGCGCATGCCATAAAAATAAAAGCTAAATTTGGCGAAATAAATTTCACCAAATTTGCTCCAAATTTATATTAAATTCCATCAATCAACGCCTCTAAATCGCTCATTTTAAGCCCTGCATGAAGCGAGAGCCTTATCCTTTGAGAGCCATTCGCGACTGTCGGAGTGCGAATCGCTGGGGCAAAATAGCCTAAATTTTGCAACTTTTGCGCCAAATTTAGCGCACTTTTATTATCGCCTGTGATGATTGAAATAATGTGTGCGTCGCCTAAAATCTCGTAATTTTTGCGTTGCAAAGCGCGTTTAAATTCGGTACAAAGATCGGCTAAATAGGCGCGTTCGTGCTCCATTTTGAGCAGTTTTTCAAACGCAAATTTCGACCACGCGATGTTAATTGGCGCAAGTGCCGTCGAATAGATCAGCCCACGCGCGAAATTTACGAAAAAATCCCGCCAAATCGGCGCACAAATCATGCACGCGCCAACCGAACCAAGCGCCTTGCCAAACGTATAAACGATAAAATCGATATCGTTTGCAACGCCCATTTTAGCGCACAATCCAAGCCCTTTTTCGCCGATCGCGCCAACTGAGTGCGCCTCATCGATATATAAAAGCACGTTTGAAAAGCGTTTTTTTAGCGCGACAAGCTCTAAAATATCGCAAAAATCGCCATCCATGCTAAAAAGCGCCTCTGAGATGATTAAAATGCGCTCGTATTTTGCGTGTTCACGCTCTAAAATTTGAGTGAGTTTTTTGATATCTGCGTGCAAAAAGCGCAAAAATGGAGCGCGCGAGAGGATTATGCCGTCAATTATGCTCGCGTGGATTTGGCGATCAGCGATGATTAGCGTGTTTTTTAGGTGTGAAAAAGCACCGACGCAAGCGGTGTTTAAATGATAGCCACTGTTGAAAAGCAGGGTAGATTTGTTATCTGATTTGTCTGTGAAATCGGTTGCGGTTTCATCTGTAAAATGTCGCGATATTTCGCTCTCAAATGCGTCAAAAATATCGAAATTTCCGCTTAGCGAGCGCGAAGAAGTGCTACCAAATTGCGCAAAAAATTGGTTTGTTTGATGGGTGTTTTGGCTTAAATTTGTGGCGCAATTTATTGTGGTTTGTTTGTTGCAAAAATTTGATGCAGGCTGATTGAGAATTTGCGTAAGAATTTGGCTTTTTGGTTGTGCATTTGTGGTGGTGTAAATTGGCTTGTTTTGTGTGATGATTTTGCTGTTTTTGCCTAAATTTTGTCTTAGTTCTAGCGCGTTTTTATTGGTAAAATTTGGTGTAAAATTTGCGCTGTTTTCATCTAAATTTTGTATTAAATTTAGTAAAAATTCACGTGTTAAATCGCTATTTTGCGCGATCGCCATGTAGTCATTGCTAGCTAGATTTAGGAGTTTTTGACCATTTTTGATGATATATTTACCAGCGTGCAAAAGCGCAGGGATTTCGCGAAAATTTTGTTCTGTTTTGAGTTTTGTTATTAAATTTTGTGGCATTTTTGCTCCTTAAAAAGCGAAGATTGTAGCTAAAATGCGCGAAAATTTAGCTTTTGTAATTATTGTGTGGTTAAAATTTTACGAAATTTGCATAGCAATAGTGGCTTTTAACCGCGCAAATTTTTACTCAGACCAATTAAATTTCGATTTAAAATTTGCGAATAATTAAGTCTATTTCGCGTGATTTTTAATAAAAGATTAAAAAAGTTTACTACGACGCAAAAATAAATTTGCAAATTAAAGAGTCCGCGATAGTTTTGATATAAATTATTAAAAATAGCTCAAATTTAGTTTGGGTAATATGTAAATTTAATTGTTTTATAATGCGCTAAATTTTGCGTAAATTGCTAGTTTATGGGAGTTAGATTGTGCTTTTAAATTGCGGATTTTGACTGATTGTTTTAAAAATGCGTCGTAAGTGTTTTGCAAATGGCAAAAGCGGTGATTTTTAAGGCGTATAAAACATAATTTTTCTTAGATTGTGTGTAATTTTAGCCGATTTTGTTCTGAAATTTGAGCTTTTAAAAGCCTTGTTTTGCGATTTTGTTAAATCTTTTTAAGTAGCCAAAATCAGTTAAAATTTCAAGCAAAATCACAAAAACAATTAAAAATAGAGTAATTTTTTAGCTTAAAAATTTGTTTTTACAAGATTTTTTCGCGCTATTTTTTTTTACCATGCGCTCGGCGTTTTTAAATTTGATATAAATTTGCACTCT
This sequence comes from uncultured Campylobacter sp., assembly GCA_963541085.1. Taxonomy (GTDB): domain Bacteria; phylum Campylobacterota; class Campylobacteria; order Campylobacterales; family Campylobacteraceae; genus Campylobacter_B. The sequence goes on along the minus strand of CAUTSW010000055.1, from coordinate 6,154 downwards.
TTTTTGACATTTTTTATTCCTCATAACTTTTAAAATCCGCATAAATTATAAACAAAGTCCGCACTATATCATCAAGGCTATCACAGATTTTTGTTTTAATAAGCGATTTGAAAACAGCCATTATTTTGGTTATAAAAATTTTGCTTAAATTAAATACACAATTTTGTCAATATTTTTTAAGTTGCGTTATAAATTTACCCCTTTACCCCACGCCACCAAGTCAAAATACCTTTTTTTATTCTTGCGCGTTTGATTAGTTAGCTTTTAGCCATTACGCTAGCTAAATTTAAATAAAAATACTGAAATTTTAAAGATTTTAACTTTGCATCAAAACAATCAAAGGGCTTTTGTAACTTGCATTTTTTAATTTACGAAAAACATCGCAAATCCGCCCACAATAGCTAAATTTCGGTGTCAATTCAAAGCAAATTTACATTTAAAATTTAATCACAGATAAATCCGCGCTGGGTTTTTAAAAGCCTATGGTCGCGATATTTTAAATGCCGACGATATTTTTAAAGAGTTAATTTTTGCGCGAAAATAGCCTTTATCTCTTAGCTTTGGTGAAATTTGAAGTTGGTGGCGCAAAATCCATTGCGTTTTTTGCTTTTGTAAATTTGGCAAATTTGTATTTATTTTGCGGATTTTCACTAATGCAAACTTTGCAAAATGCGTTTTATTGTGTCGTAAATTTGCCTTGCGATAAATAAACAATCTTGCTAGGTTTCGTGGGTTTGCGTCGTAAATTTGCCTTATGGTAAACAATCTTTACGAATGTTGGTTGGTTGTGTTGCAAATTTGCCTGCAAAACATGGCTAAATTGAGTTGTTTTTGCGCGGTTTTTCGCTTTAAGTTTGCGCGATATTGTGATTTTACCTCGCACAGCATAGCTAAATTTCTGCCAACAAACAGCCAAAATCAGCCAAAAATTCCATAAATTTGCCAACAACAGCTTTTATTCAAATTTCATTCAAAATGCAACTCACACTCAAAATCAAGCGTTGGTCTTATAGCTCTGATTTGTCTGTGTGATGCCATAAAATCGCTTTATACGACAAATTTAGATTACACATCACGATTAAATTACAAATCATGTGGCTAAATTTAAATTGCAAATTTTAAAACAATACCAAAATCACCATGCAAAATAGGCTAAACAAATACGCAATTTTGCAAGTAAATTTTGCTTTACACACTGGCGTAATTTTGTTTTGTAGTTTAGTTGTAAATTTGTTGTTTTTTGCACGCAACATCGCAATCTTATTCCACACAGCCAAGTCAAAATACAAAATAAATTGCTTTTGTTTTTTGGTGATTGCGCCATAAATTTGCTTTAAGAGATATTTAATTTCACAAAATAAATCGCTCTTTGTTGGTTTGCAGTGTTGCCAATTCGTCGCAAAAGCTAAACCAGTAATCTTGTAAAATAAATTTTTGCGTTTGAAAGGTTATATTTTGCGCGGTTGTTTTATTAATGGCGGCTACTTAAAACTGCTTTTGTAATTTGCAACAATGTTTTAAGAGCTGTAAAAATCTCTGATTTTGTGAAATTTTACTTTGAAATTTGGTGCATTTTGGTTACAAAATTGCGATAATTTTTCTATTTTTATTGCGAAATTTGGCTGTATTTTTACGCTATTAATCAACTATAAAATTCCGTTTTTGTGTAGAAATTCGGCTAATTTTTGCGCGAAAAGCGCATAACCTGCATCGTTTGCGTGAATTTGATCTGATTTATATTTGCTTTTGCTCAAAATTTCACTCCACGCCCCAGAAAACAGCAAAACGTCTTTTTCTTTTGCGATCTGCGAAAACATCTTATCATCTCGTAAAATCCCAAACATTGCGCCAAAATTTATGCTTGGGACGCCGACTAAAACGATTTGAATTTCGCGTTTATTATTTGCATTTTTGCCACGAAATTTGTTTGAGGTTTTGCGTACCTTATCGATAATTTCGCTCAAATTTCGCTTAGTTTGCGCTGGGTCAATCTTTCGCAAAAAATCGTTTCCGCCAAGGCAAATTATCACAAGCCCGACACGCCTATTAGCCCACAGCTCATTTGCATCAATGCGCGCAAGTCCGTCTGCACTAGTATCGCCATTTACTCCTGCGTTTATAACTTTGTGATTAGAAATTTGGCTTAAAATTTGTGGGTATGAGCTGTTTGCACCATATCCAAAAGTAAGCGAGTCGCCAAATGCCAAAATTTCGTCATTTGCGTCTAGTTTTATTCTGTTTTTATCGCCAAAACAGCCACTAAAAAATGCAATAAAAATCACGCAAAGTCCAAAAAATTTAACTAAATTTGCGATCAAATTTATACGAAATTTCAATATTTTTTCTCCAAAACATTCGTTGTAGAATTGATAAAATAGACGAAATTCAAACGGCTTAAATTTCGTCTAAAGCGGGTTAAAAAGCCAATTTTATTTAAATTGCAAAGTCTTATAAAACCCTTCTAAAATCAGGTAATTTTTGCCAACCGTGTTTTGAAAATATGGCTCTAAATAATCGGTGTATTGTTGTGTGAAAAATCCGCTATCGCTAAGCTTAAAAATCGCTTTATCTACTTCGTCAATTAGCTCTTTGTTGCCCTTTTTTACTCCTACGCAAGTTGGCGATGAGTTGCCGGCGATACGTGGAATGCCAAGCTCTACTTTATTGTCGTTTAGTTGTAAATTTGCGAGCAAAATATTAGTAGACATGTAAGCGTCTGCCTCGTCATTTTGAAGCATATTAAAGCACTCTATTTTACCCTCGCACTCGATCCAATCGGCATTTAATTTGCCTGAATTTTTATACTCTTCGCTTGTTGTACCTTTTGTATAGAGGATTTTTTTGCCTGAAAGCTGCTCGATTTGTTTGATCGCGCTACCTTTGTGTGTTAAAACAGCAAGATCACTTAAAAGATATGGAACGGAAAAATCAACATCGTTTTCGCGCTCTTTTGTTTGTGCTAAATTTGCAACCGCGATATCGATTTTATTCTCTTTTAAAAACGGAATACGCTCATTTGCTTTTAATACAACTAGCTCTATTTTGCCATCTTCGCCGACGATCTCTTTGCCGATTGCTTTGGCTAGTTCTACTTCAAAGCCGCTAGATACGCCGTCTGCATTTTGGATGCTAAGCGGTGGCAGGGCTTCACGGATGCCGATTTTAATAGTTTTGGTAAGTTTGATTTGTTCTAAATTGTCTGCTAAAAGCGCTACGGTCAATGCCAAAAAACATGTGAATTTTTTCATTTTGTTCCTTTGTAAGATAAAAGATGTTGTATTTTACTTAAAAAACTTATAATTTTTATAAAAAATTAATAAAAATTATTGTTTAGCGATTGTTTAATGTTGTTTAATAAAAAAATATCTATAAAAATAGCATGAAATCAAAGATAATAGTTAGTTAAAAATTTAAAATAAATTTAGAAATTTGAGCCGAATTTGGCTCAAATTTTATCTATTTATTTTGATTGAAAAGCTCAGTTGAAAGATATCTTTCGCCTGTGTCGCATAAAATCGTAACGATTGTTTTACCGTGATTTTCGCTTTTGCGTGCTAGGGCTGCTGCTGCGGCTAAATTTGCCCCGCTTGAAATACCTACTAAAAGTCCCTCTTTTTGTGCTGATTGTCTAGCTGCGGCTAGTGCTTCGTCGTTTTCAATGGTTAAAATTTCATCGATTATGTCGCGGTTTAGCGTTTTTGGAATGAAATTCGCGCCGATTCCTTGAATTTTATGTGAGCAAGCCATTCCTTTTGAGACAAGTGGCGAGCTAGCTGGTTCAACTGCTACGATTTTTGTCGCTGGATTTGCCTGTTTTAGGACTTTGCCTGTGCCGCTAAGTGTACCGCCTGTGCCAAAACCTGCGACGAAAATATCTACTTTTTTATCGCCAAGCTGTTTTAAAATTTCAGGTGCGGTTGTGAGCTCGTGAGCGCGCGGATTTTGCGGGTTTTCAAACTGGCTTGGAATAAACGAATTTGGATATTTTTGCGCCAAACGCAACGCCTCTTCTACTGCGCCTTTCATGCCTAAATCAGGGCGAGTTAAAACAAGTTGCGCACCAAAAGCGACCAATAATTTTTGGCGTTCGATGCTCATTGAACTTGGCATTGTAAGGATAACTTTTAGCCCATAATAAGCGCAAATCATGGCAAGGCTAACACCGGTATTTCCGCTTGTAGGCTCAATAATTACGCTATCTTTGTTGATTTTGCCACTTTGAAACGCATCTTGTATCATTGCCTTTGCGATGCGATCTTTTACTGAATGTCCTGGATTTAAAAATTCAACTTTTGCAAAAATTTGCGCCGTATCGCCAAAACTATTAATTTTAATAAGCGGAGTGTTTCCGATTAAATCTAAAACGCTGTTTGCTATCATTTTTTACTCCTTAAAAATTTAAATGCTGTAATTTAGCGTCTCTACGCTCTCTTCTTTGAAATTTAAAAAATCACTTATTGGGCGGCTAAAAAGTTCGCGAAGTTTTAAATTTTGCTCTTGGATGTAGGCTTTGATAAACGGATTTTTAATATCTAAATTTGAGACTTTAAAATCCTTTTCTAAAACTTCAAAAACATCTACAAAATTTATTTCATCCAACCTTCGCGCAAGATAAAATCCGCCATTTTTGCCCTTTATAGAGCGTATAAAATTTGCATCGCGTAGTGCGTTTAAAATTTGCTCTAGGTAGCCTTTTGAGATGCCTGTTTTTTCGCTGATATCTGAGATAGGTATCGGTGCTATTTGGCTTGCTGTGGCGATTTGTTCTAGTGCGATTAATCCATAAATTCCTTTTGTTGTAAGTAGTGCCATTATTTTAGTGCCCTTTCTAAATCTGCTATTAAATCATCTGCGTTTTCTAATCCAACGCTTAATCTGATTAATCCTTGTGAAATTCCTGCTTGTTGCAACTCGGCTTCACTAAGTTGCGAATGTGTCGTTGATGCTGGATGCGTTATTAGCGATTTGCTATCGCCTATATTTACGACAATTGAGAATAAATTTGTGTTGTTTGATACATGTTTGGCAGTTTCAAAATCACCAACATCAAAGCAAAGCAGACCGCTGCAAAGTCCATCTGTGAAATTTGCGCTTACGTAATCGTAGAATTTAGAGCTTTTTAGACCTGGATAATTTACGCTTTTTACCTTTGGATGTGATTGTAAAAATTCAGCGATTTTTAGAGCATTTTGGCTGTGACGTCGCACGCGCACATCAAGCGTTTCTAGTCCTTGGATTAGTTGGAATGCGTTAAATGGCGAGAGTGTTATACCAAAATCTCTTAATATCGTGATGGTAAATCTTAGTGAAAATAGATCGAAATTTTCAGCCAAATTTGCTAAAACTAGCCCGTGATAGCCTTCGTCTGGCTCATTATAATATGGATATCGTGCGTTGCCTACGAGCTTTTTATTTAGCGATTTTGCGCTAATAGCTGCGCCTGCTATGCTAAGACCTTGTCCGCTGATATATTTGCTCGCGCTGTGTGTTACGACATCTACGCCGTGAGTGATTGGAGTGAATATAATCGGCGTGGCGACGGTGTTATCAGCGATTGTTACGATACCAAATTTATCTGCGATTTTTACTATTTCGTCTATTTTTGCGACTGAAATTTGAGGGTTTGAGAGTGTTTCAAAGATTATGGCTTTTGTTTTATCTGTGATTAAACTCTCTAAATTTTGTGGGTTTTCAGAGTCGAAAACTTTTGAGTTTATGCCAAGACGCTTTAAATTCACGCCAATTAGCGTCGTCGTCCCGCCATAGACTTTATCAGAATAGATGATCTCATCGCCTGCCCCTGCTAAATTTAAGATAGTGCCAAAAAGTGCTGCTTGTCCGCTAGATGTAGCTATTCCTGCTACGCCACCTTCTAAAGCGGCGATACGTGATGCAAAGATATCTGTTGTTGGATTTGCTAAGCGCGTATAAATTGGACCTAACTCTTTTAGGGCAAAACGATTTGCGGCTGTTTGTGCGTCGCCAAAATCGTATGCTGTTGATGGATAAATAGGAACTGCCATTGAGCCTAAATTCGCCTTTGTGTCATAACCAAAATGTGTTGCGACTGTCTCTTTTTGCATTAAAAATCCTTTCTTTAAAAAAATATGTCGCGGATTATAATAAATTTATATTAATAAGTCAAGTAATTATA
>CAUTSW010000054.1:0-8994 GCA_963541085.1 uncultured Campylobacter sp. | reverse complement strand
ATCAAATCCATCGCACCATCATTTGGTTCAAACTCAATAGCTGAATCGCCAATGAGTTCCGTTTTTGCCACTGGCGGTTCAATCGGAACTATATCATTGATACGAATTTCTTGCGAAATCATATTTTTATAGCCATTGTGTATCAAAATGACTTTATCTGTTTTGCCATTACGAAAATCCTCAATAGCCAAATTTATAATCTTTTGAGCTTTTTCATAACTAGGATTTGAGCTAACACCGACATATTTTTCTAAAATTTCAACGCCTTGAAAATTAAAATATTCAATTCCCTTTTTACCAACGGCGCGCAATCTGACTTTTATTTTTTTCTCTTTGTATTCGTTTATGATTGATTTTATAGTTTTAATGCTTTGAATATTAAAACCACCGCAAAGTCCCTTATCAGAAGTGATAAAAATTAGATCAACAACTTTAACTTCTCGAGTACAATCAAAGAAAATAGACTCATTTTTTCCATCAGAAAACGACGCAATTTTGGCTGAAATTTCAGATAAAACTTCATTAATTTTCAAAGCATAAGCACTAGATTGCAAAGCGACATCTTTTGCTTTTTTTAGCTTTACATTAGAGACGAGCTTCATGGCTTTTGTCGTCTTTTCTGTATTCTTGACGCTTTTTATCTGTTCTTTAATGTCTTTTAAATTTGCCATTTTCTAGCCTTATACAATAGAAAATGTCGCTTTAAACTCATTTAGCGCATTAATTATTTTTTCTTCTAGATCTTTTTCAATATTTTTTTTATTTCTAATCTCTTCAAAAATTTCAGGATATCTAGCCTCAATATATGGATACAACTCACTCTCAAATTTGCCGATTGCACTAAGCGGGGTATCGTCTAAAAATCCTTTTGAACCAGCATAAATTATTAAAACTTGATTTTCTACTGGCAATGGAGAGTATGGAGGTTGTTTTAAAATTTCAACCATTCTTTGACCACGTTCAAGCTGTTTTCGACTGCTCTCATCAAGATCACTAGCAAATTGTGCAAAGGCTTGAAGTTCGCGATATTGCGCCAAATCCAAACGCAATGTTCCACTTACTTTTTTAATCGCTTTAATCTGAGCCGCACCGCCAACACGAGATACAGACAAGCCAACGTTAATCGCTGGACGAATACCAGAGTTAAATAAATTTGTCTCCAAGAAAATTTGACCATCTGTTATCGAAATAACATTTGTAGGAATATATGCCGATACGTCGCCTGCTTGCGTCTCAATAATAGGAAGTGCAGTTAAACTTCCAGCCCCTAGTGAATCATTTAGCTTACTAGCACGCTCAAGCAATCTTGAATGTAGATAAAAAACATCGCCTGGATATGCTTCACGACCTGGTGGGCGACGTAAAATCAATGACATTTCACGATAGGCAACAGCATGCTTGCTTAAATCATCATAAATAATTAACGCGTGACGAGAGTTATCGCGGAAATATTCACCCATCGTGCAACCTGAATATGGTGCTAAATATTGAAGAGCAGCCGATTCGCTAGCACTTGCCGATACAACAATAGTGTAGTCCATTGCGCCATATTCTTCTAGCTTTTTAACAATTTGTGCTACGGTTGATTGCTTTTGTCCAATAGCGACATATATACAAATAACGTCTTGGCTCTTTTGATTAATAATTGTATCAACAGCAACAGTTGTTTTACCTGTTTGTTTGTCGCCGATAATTAATTCACGTTGTCCTCTGCCGATTGGAACAAGTGCATCAATGGCTTTTAAACCAGTTTGCAAAGGCTCATGCACTGATTTTCTCGCCATGATTCCTTTGGCTTTTTCTTCTACAAATTTAGTCTCTTTGGTATCTATTGCACCTTTTCCATCAATTGGCTCACCAAGCGCATTTACAACACGACCTATTAAAGCATCACCAACTGGGACTTGCAAAAGTCTTTTTAGTCTTTTTACGCTACTTCCTTCTTGAATTTTAGACGTATCACCAAGGACGATAACACCTACGCTACTCTCCTCTAAATTTAGAGCGATTCCTTGCATACCGTTTTCAAATTCAACCATCTCATTTGCCATAACATTTTGCAATCCATAAATATTAGCAACACCATCTGCTACAGCAATAACTTTACCAGTCTCTTCAATATCTATATTTAGATCGAAATTATCAATTCTATCTTTGATAATATTGCTAATCTCATCAACTCTTAGTTTATCACTCACACTCTCTCCTTATATTGCTTTTAAAATATATTCGCACATTTTATTTTTCAATCTATCAACCGAAAAGCTCACTTCAACGCCCAAACCCTCAATATCGATTTTGATGCCATTGTAATCGCTTTTTACAGATTCTAGATTAATTGTTGCACCAAATTTTTTTGAAAATTTTTCCTCTAGCTCCTTTAATTCTCCTTTGTTAATCTCATTTTTTGAATGAACTTTGCCATTATAAATATTACTCTTTGCACAAATTCGATTTTGTAACTCAGATAAAATTTCAGGAATCAAATTTAATCTCTTGTTTTTTGCTAAAATTTTAAATAAATTTTTAACCTTTTGATCTTGCTTATCTAAAATTTGAGTTAATAGCTCTGTTTTTTGTGAGTTACAAATCAATAAAGAATTAATTATTTCACTAAATTTAGCATCATTTAAAATCATATTCGACATGCCGTTTAGTAAATTTACTAAATTATCAAGCTCTTGTTGATTAAATTCAGACAAGATTGCTTTTACGTATCTTTTAGCTATATTTGTATTCATTAACTAGCCTTTTTTTGAATGATTTTAATTAAATTAGACTGAGAAATTTCCAAACTCTTTTCATCAAAAACACCATCTAAAATTTCAGTTACAACGTTTTTGCGAATTTTGCGCTCTTCAAATGCCTTTTGCTCTTCGTAAGCTTTTTCTAATCTTTCAATCTCAAATTTAGTTGCTTCTTTGGTCTTTTCTCTTAAATTTACAGCCTCTTTTTTTGCCGTTTCAATAAGAGCAATTGCACGTGACTTTGCAATTTCAAGATCTTTTATTGCCTGTTCTCTCGCAATTTTTGACTCTTCTAAACGCTTTGAAGCAGCATCTAATGAGTCGCTAATTCGTTTAATTCTATCATTGTATGCTTTTTTAACAGGCTCTTTTACAAAATAAAAAATAATAGCTACAATGATCAAGAAATTAACGGTTCTAGGCAAAATATCGTAATTTTTTCCATCACTGGCAAGTGCCAAAGCAGGAAATACAGCTAAAAATAAAAATAGTAATTTTTTCACAATTCGCTCCTAAATTTTTGCAATTTTCTTATTAAGAGCGCTTTTAAAATCTGGAATTTGCCTTACAAGTGCAACTTTTAATTCGTCTCTATTTTTCTCTAATTGCGCCAAATATTTACACAAATCATCTTCTAAAAGCTTACGTTTAGCTTCAACTTCTTCTTCTGACTTTGCTTTTGCCTCATCAAGCGCAATACGTTTGATCTTATTCGCTTCAACATTTGCATTAGCGATAATCTCTTCGATTTCAGCTCTTTTTGCCTCAACATCGCTTAAATTCTTGCTAGCACCATCTTCATCGCTTCTTAAATTTGCAGACCTTTCGTCCATAAAATTTAAGATCTTTTTGTAAAAGACCGCATTTAGAAAAGCGATAAGTCCTAGAAAAACAACAATAGTAACAGCAAAGTTACTCCAGTTAATTTCCAGCATCAAATCTCCTTCATTAAAATTTTAAAAAATCAAACCCGGCATTTTACAGCCAACAAGCAAAAATATTTATTAAATTTTAGATGATTTTGTCAATTAAATCCCGAATTTTAGAAATTTCTGTGAAATTTAACATCACCTTTTTATTTTTTATAGTGACTTTCGCATAATCTTGAAGTATTTTTTTAAGTTTTAAAATTTCAACTTGAAATTCTGTATCATTAGTAAATTTAGACGGTGCATTATCACGATTTTTCATCTGTTTGACTAATTTTTCTGTATCATTTGCAGTAAGTTTTTGCCCAATAATCGTATTTAAAAGCTCTTTTTCATCTTTTTTATCAAAACCAAGCATCACTTTTGCGTGTCCCACGCTAATTTTGCCATCAATGAGCGCTTGTTGCGTAAAATCACTCAAATTTAAAAGTCGCATTGTGTTTGTTATGACTGGACGTGATTTTTTGACAATATTTCCGAGCTCTTCTTGTGTAATTTTATATTCATTTATAAGTTCTTTATATGAATTTGCCAACTCAATAGGATTTAGATCTTCGCGCTGTATATTTTCAATCAAAGCTAACTCTCGCAAATTTTTATCCGCAAAATCGGCCACAATCGCACGAATTTTACTCTGGCCCAAAAGCTTAGTAGCGCGAAGTCTGCGCTCACCAGCGATCAACATATAACCATCTTCTTTTTGAGTTACGATAATTGGCTGTAAAAGCCCGTGAGCTTTAATCGATTCACTCAACTCTTTCAAAGCATTTTCATCGAAAATTTTGCGTGGCTGGAAAGAATTTGGTGAAATTTGAGAAATTTCTATCTCTAAAACAGAATTTTCAAGCTCTTTTGAAAATGAATTTTCAACATCAAGTAAAATAGAATTTAAACCTCTGCCAAGACCGCCTTTTTTTGCCATAATCTACTCCAAAATACACTTAGCTAGCTGTTGATACGCCGCGCACCCTGGCGATCTACGATCGTATAAAATCACTGGTTTGCCATAACTTGGCGATTCAGCTAATTTTATATTTCTAGGAATCAAAACACAATCGCCAAGCTCTTTACTTTGAAATAATCTCGTTGAAAAGTGTGTTTTTAAATTTTCAATCGCATCTTTTGCAAGATTGTTCGCACTATACATAGTCGGTAAAAACCCACGAATTTTAAGCTCTTTATTAATTCCTGTCTCTTTAATCAAGCGAATTACATTTAATATAGAAGCAAGACCTTCAAGCGCGTAAAATTCGCACTGAATCGGGATAATCACGGAGTTGCTCGCGCTCAAAGCATTCATCGTAATAATCCCAAGCGCTGGTGGACAATCAATAATAATATAATCAAATTTGGTGCGAGTATTTTTTAAACACTTTTTTAGACGCATTTTATCTTCTAGCTCTTGTTCAAGTCCTGCTAGAGCTATGCTAGATGGCATCAAAAAGAGTGTAGAAATCTCAGTTTTCATTATTACATCTTCTGCTTCTGCTGTACCAATAATGACATGATAAATACTAAGATCAATCTTTGTTCTTGTTATGCCAAGCCCAGTAGTAGCGTTTGTTTGAGGGTCTAGATCTATTAGTAAAACACGCTTTTTACTCATTGCCAAACTAGCCGCCAAATTCACCGCCGTTGTTGTTTTGCCAACACCGCCTTTTTGATTTGCAATCGCAATTATCTCGCTCATCTTAAACTATAAACCCTTTCGCTACCTACTTTTATTGACCCATCATCACATAAAATCGCATCCTTAAGAGAGATGATTTTGTCATCAATATGGGAGTTAAATTTCTTTGAAAGCTCGAATTCTATCAGATATTTACTAAAAATTCGCTTCCACGAAATTTTTTGTTCTAATAGATTAAAAAATCCATTTACAAGCTCATTTGGAGTGATTTTTACATCTAAAATATCGCCAAATTCGGGTGCTTTTTCTAAATTTATTCCCATTCCACAAACATAAATTTCACCGATTTTATTTGTTATTACGCCACCTATTTTTCTATCATTTAGATAAAAATCATTCGGCCATTTTAACCACACTTTTGACCCGATTGTTTCCAAATAAATTTTCATCACATAGGCAAAATAGATACTAAGCGACACAGACGGAATATCCATCGCAAGGGAGCTGTGCGCCATGCAAAAAGAAAAATACAAATTTCCCTCTTCACTTTGCCAACTATTGCCACGTGAGCCGATGCCGTTGCTTTGACGACGCGCGATAATAGCACAATCAGGCACCGCCACGCGCGATTTTAACGCCTCTATTAAAGCAGTTTGCGTAGAAGCGCACTCATCAAGATATTCGATCACCAATTTTTAGCCTTTTTCCATTTATAAAATCGCGTGCGCTCACAGCTTTTTTGCCAGGAATTTGTATTGATTTAACGCCAATTTGCCCGTTTTTAAACCCTAGCGCAAAAAAATCATCACCAATAAAAGTGATTTCACCAAAACTCTTTTGGACGTCACTAAATTTAAAAATTTCACTAAATTTAATGCCGTTTTCAAGATAAATTCCAGGCCACGACGAAAACGCTTTAAATTTAGTGCAAATTTCATCAACATCATCGCAAAAATCGATCAACCCGCGCTCTTTTGTGATTTTATAGCAGTGTGATTTGTCTGCACCACGCTGTAAAAGCGGCAAAATTTGTGAGTAATTTTCAAGCGTTTTAACACAAATTTCACCAGCCATCTCGCCAAATTTTTCAAACAACTCATCTGCATTAAAAGATGAAATTTCGCACACGCTAAAGCCCAAAATTTCGCCACAATCTAACCCTTCATTCATCTTCATAGCACAAATACCACTGAATCTTTCTCTTGATAAAATTGCGCTTTGAATTGGGCTTGCGCCTCTAAATTTTGGCAAAATCGACGCGTGTAAATTTATACAAGGCGCAATATCCAAAATGGCTTTTGGCAGGATTTTTCCATATGCACCAACAACGATAAAATCTGGCGAAAATGCGCGAATTTGATCGCTTATAGCGTCATTTTTTAGCGAAACAGGCTCAAACACAGGTACATTTGGTAAATTTAGTTTAGACCACGATTTTACCGGGCTTGGCGTGAGAATCTGCTTTCTGCCAACAGGTTTATCAGGCTGAGTAAAAACCGCGCAAATTTCAAATTTTTCAAGATTACAAGCTAAATTTTGCAAAATTTTCACAGCGTATTCGGGTGTTCCCATAAAAACTATTCTCATTTTATCGCCCTATTCAAATTTCTGCGCTAAATAGCGTCCCACCAACCTGTCTTTCATTTATTAAAAACTCATGCGCCGCAAAGAGATTAAAGCCACTCGTAAGATACATTTTTCGACCTTTTTTTAAAAGAAAATCGGCCGCTTTTAGTTTTGTCACAATCCCACCAGTGCCAAATTCCGTTCCAGCGCGCATATCAACATGCATTTCACACTCATCTATTTTGCTAACGTGCGGGCGAATTTGCGCCGTTTTATCCATGCGCGGATCGGCAGTATAGTAGCCGTCAATATCGCTTAAAATCACGAGCATATCGGCATTTACACGGTGCGCGACGGCTGCGCTTAGCTGATCATTATCGCCAAAAAGTAGCTCTTTTATGCCAAGCGCGTCATTTTCGTTAATAATCGGTAGAATCTTTTCAGTGCAAAGCCCATCGATCATGCCCTTAAAATAATCCGTTTTTTTGCGCGAATCTAGATCTTGTTCGGTAAGTAAAATTTGCCCCGTTATAACGCCAAATTTTACAAAAATATCGTTGTAAATTTCCATCAAATAAGGTTGCCCAACAGCCGCTAGCATCTGGCGATTTACAACTCCTTTTTTCTCTATTTTTGAGCGCAAAACACCAGTAGCAATAGAGCCTGATGTTACTAAAATAACCTCATATTTTTCAAGCAATTTGCATAAAAATTTACATAAATTTTCTATTCTATCACTCGCCATTTTATCTTCGTCAAATAAAACGTGAGTGCCTACTTTTATGACAATTCTTTTCATAATTCATCTCCGATTTACGCCAAATTTAGTAGTTTAAATAGCTCAAATTTGAGCTTGTCAATATTAAAATTTGAAGCCGATGAGATTGGCATGACAAAAAATGGCTTATCTTTATCAAATTCATCTAAATTTTGAGATTTTTCATAGCCAAATTCATGCATAAAATTTGCACAAATTTCATTAATATTTTCACACGCATCAGCTTTGCTAAGCGCGATTGCAAAGCGATTTTGAGCCAAATTTGGATCAAATTTGATAAGTTCAGCTCGCAAATTCTCATACTGAGTTTTTAATTCGCGATAGTTTGTAGTATCTAGCATAAAAAGTAGGATTTTTGTTCGTTGAATGTGTTTTAAAAAATGTGTGCCAAGCCCCTTGCCATCGCTAGCACCATCAATCAAACCAGGAATATCCGCCATCACAAAGCCATTATAATCATCAACATTTACAACGCCAAGTTTTGGCGTAATCGTAGTAAATTCATAATTTGCAATAAGCGGGCGTGCGTTTGAAATCGTAGAAATTAACGTAGATTTACCAACATTTGGAAAGCCTACAAGCCCAACATCAGCGATTAATTTTAGCTCCAATTTTATATCCAAACTCTCCCCTGGCAGACCTTTTTGAGAATATTCTGGCGTTTGATTTATGGAATTTTTAAAGTGCGTATTACCAAGACCGCCTTTACCGCCTTTTAAAAGCAACTTTTTTTCGCCATTTTCAAGCATATCAAGCAAAATTTCACCATTTTGAGCGTTAATAACCTGCGTTCCAGGCGGCACAATCAAATATAAATCCTCGCCTTTTTTGCCTGTTTTTTTTCTTCCTTCGCCTGGATTTCCATTTTTAGCGGCAAATTTTTTCTTACCTTTATATGATGAGAGCGTATGAGTGTTGTTATCTACGATGATATACACATCGCCACCATTACCACCATCTCCACCATCAGGACCACCTAGCGTAATAAATTTTTCGCGCCTAAAACTCGTGCAACCCGCGCCACCATTGCCAGATTTTACATTGAAATTTACGCTATCTATGAACATGCTTTGCCTTTAAAAGAAGTAAAAATAAATTTAGAGTAAAAATAATCGCGCAAAAAGCGCGATTTGTGAAATATTTATGCAGGATAAACTGAAACTTTTTTGCGTTTTTTGTCAAATCTTTCAAATTTAACAACGCCATCAATTAGAGCGAAAATCGTATGATCTTTGCCTAAGCCCACATTGTTTCCAGCGTGAGTTGCTGTGCCTCTTTGGCGAATAATAATATTTCCAGCGCGAACAAATTCGCCACCGAATTTTTTAACACCTAACCTGCGTC
>CAUTSW010000053.1:0-9052 GCA_963541085.1 uncultured Campylobacter sp. | reverse complement strand
CGCAAATTTCGCGAATATACGCCCATGAAAATTCAAAATAAGCACTCTCTTCAAGTGCTCCCGCCCAGCTATCAAAAATCTGCACAGCATCGACTCCTGCGCGAATTTGACGCTCTAAATAACTCTTACTAGCCTGAGTAATCAAAGCTAAAATTTTATGCATAAGTGCTGGATTTTCATATAACAAGCGTTTGCAAATGGCGTAATTTTTACTCCCAGCACCCTCGATAATATAAGTAGCAATCGTCCAAGGAGCACCGCAAAAGCCAATTAACGCCTTTTGGCTAGGCAAATTTTGACGCGTCAAAGCGATTGCATCATAGACATATTGCAAACGATCATCAAATCCATGTAAATTTAGTCTCGCTAAATCGTCCGCTTTTCGCACTGGATTTTCAAAAACAGGACCTTCGCCAGCGACAAATTTCAGACTCAAGCCAAGCTCCATCGGCACAACCAAAATATCACTAAAAAGTATCGCCGCATCGACATCTAGCTCGCTTACGGGTTGCAATGTTACCTCGCTAGCCAAAGTTGGATTTTTACAAAGAGAGATAAAATCGCCCGCTTTTGCGCGAGTGGCGCGATATTGGGGTAGATATCGCCCTGCTTGGCGCATCATCCATACAGGCTCAAACGGGGTCTGCTTTTTTAGGCATTTGTCGATGAAAATCATAGGGTCTCCTTGCTTTATCAATGCGTCTTTGATTTAAAATTTAAAAACCGTGTTTCACGTTTATTGAGTTTTCAAGGCGCTCTTTAACACTATTGTTTTCATAAATTTTTTGACAAAACTCATCGTCTGCATCATCACCTTTTATAACTGTTATATACTCTTCATCTAATGAAATTTTGATGCAAAATTTATCTTTTGTTTTTAAAATTGCAGTTGTGTCGTCAATTTCATATAATGAAACATTGGTCATATTTGATGGTTTGTTAAATTTACCCTGTGATGTATGATAAGCACTATAATCGCTAAGCAAAGTCTCTAAATTTGTAACTGCTTTTGAAACTTCAGCTTCATCATTTTGGCTTGTTTTATCATTTTTAGCAGCATCTAATATACCGTTTGCATCCGCAACATCTATATTATTTACCTTAAATTTATCGCCCTCTAAAGCAAAATCTACACTAAATCCACTGCCCTCAGGTCTAATGAATCGACCGCCAAATAGCATAATCATCGGTGCACCTTGTGCTAGTTTTGGATAAGGTGCTAATAATTTATCGATAGTCGTAGCGGATTTAAGAGAGCCTTTAAATTTGATAGCTTTACTAAATTTATTTTTGTCTTGATCGATTATGCCTTGCATGAGGCCTTCGCCATCTATTGACGAGTCTAAATTTAGCATGAGCTTATCGCCGTTTGTATTTTGGATAGAGAGCTCTTTTATCATAAGACTTGCACCTTTTTTGAAAGATTGTTTTAATATATCTAAAAATTCATCTTCTTTATTTTCGTTAGCAAATCTATATAATTTGTCGAGATTTTCGCCGATTTTTGCGTCAAATTTTATATTCCAATCAATTAGCATATTTTTAAATTTCATATCATCAACATCGATTGTAGGGATTTTAAACATATCTTGTGCGATTATATTACCATCGCTTTCATAAACTTTTGAGCTATCTGCGATATCGCTTAGTTTTACAAAATTTCCAATATCTATTGATTGAATTTTTAAATTTACAGTGTAATTTTTTACGAATTTAAATAGTTGCTTTAAATCTATCGGTTCATCAAATTTTGAATTAGCCTCTAGCCCTTTTATCTCGAATTTTATAGATGGTAACAAAATTTCTTCAATTTTAAATGTATATTCTTTTAATTTTTTATCATTTGTAGTCTGTGTGATTATACTAAAGCCTTTTGATACTGCGTTTTTTTCAACGATATCTTTTAATAAAAACTCAGCATGTGTACCAGTAACTGAGGTGTTTGATTTAATATGGATAGGCGCGTCCGTTTTAAAAATAGCGATTAAGCCCGCCGCGATATCAGGAGTTGTGATTTTTACGTCGCCTTCTTGCTCAATGCTGCCATTTAAAGGCGAGTGTTTCATAGTAAAATCGTATCTAAAGTCAATCGATTGCAATGTTATTTTATTTATTTCATCTAAGAGTAGTTGTTTTTCTTTTGGATCATATACATGTATGTTTTGCACAGCTTTGATAATATCGTCTTTTGTGATTTGTCCTTCTATAAAGCCATTAGAAGTCATAAAACCGCGGTGAAATTCGCTATTTTTTAGATGAAAATCACTGCTATTTTTCATACTCTCAAATTTATCCTCGATTTTAGAGCCCATATAATAGGTTCCGCCAACAACAATTCCTATAATAATCACCAAAAAAATAATCAATTTTTTCATCTAAATTCCTTTTGAAAAATATAAACGTGGCATTGTATTTAAATTTCTTAAAATTAGGCTTATTTTTGCGAAATTTAATGATATTAAATTTCGCTTAGATGAAATTTGGCTTTTATTTAAAAGTAAATTTTTAGGCGCGTTATTGATGGTTTGAATTTATAAATGATGGTTAATTGTGAATAAATTTGCTAAGTAAATTTGAGAATAGATGCCACAATGTAGCATCTAGGCGGTCTATTTGTTTGCTTTTTCGATATATTCACCACGCACCGTATCGACACGGATAACTTCGCCCTCTAAGATATGAAAAGGGATTTGAACGACTGCGCCGGTCTCTAAAGTGGCTGGTTTTTTATTACTTCCTTGTGTGTCGCCACGGAAATTTGGTGCAGTTTCGACAATTTTTAATTCTACCACTTGTGGGACTTCAAGTCCGATTGCTTTGCCATTGTGAAACAAAACATCTACCATCATGCCATCTAGCATCCATTTTTTATTGTCGCCGACCTCTTCATCTGAGATTGCGATTTGTTCGTAACTTTGCGTATCCATGAATTGGCAAAATTCGCCATCGTCATAAAGATATTGCATCTGTTTTTCTTCTAAGTGCGGAGTTTCGCATTTATCCCCAGCGTGGAAAGTTTTTTCTAAAACGCGTCCATCAATGTAAGATTTGATTTTCACGCGCACAAAAGCGGGACCTTTGCCTGGTTTTACATGTTGATATTCGACGATTTTAAACGGCACGCCATCAACTTCGATTTTTAAGCCTTTTTTTAAATCACCCATTCCGTAGGTCATTTTGTCTCCTTTAAAAAAATCCCGATTATAGCAAAAAAAATTGAAATTCTAACTTGCATATAAGGAAAAAATATTATAATACGCGCGACCCTTTCGTCTAGTGGGCAAGGACATCGTATCTCATACGTAAAACGTTCGTTCGAATCGAACAGGGGTCGCCAAAAATTTAAGATCTATTTTATATATACGCCTTGTGATGTTGGGCTAGATGAGATATCGCTATCGTTTGGTTCATCAGAAGTTTGAAATATAAAGTCATCTTCACCTTTTAAATAAGCGATAATATATCCTAACTCTTGTGATTGAATTTTAGAAGCGATTGGTTGCATTACGAGTTTTGATGCTTTACCGTGGCTTGGATCGGTTAAATATGCGTTAAATGATGCAAAAATTTCTTTTCCGCTCATTTGAGTTAATTTTTTTGTGCCTATACCTGCACGTTTTTCTCCCTTTTCGCCATGGCATCTAGCACATTTGTTATCATACATTGATTTTCCGATTGAGGCTGAATACTCTATATTTTTGTCTATCCCGATACCTAAAAATCTGCCATCTTTTGTGAGTGGTTGTTTTTTATCGCCTGCTTGTAGAATAGCTAAAGACACAGTTGAGATAAATAGCGAAACAAGAAAGAAATTTTTCATAAATATCCTTGAAAATTTGAATAAAAAAAGGGGCGAGAAACTCGCCCCAAAGAGTTGTGGATTTTAATTAGAAGCTATATTTTGCTTGGAATCTGAATGCATCAGCTTTATCGCTACTATCAGCTCCTTTTTTCTTTTCATCCATGTGAGAGTACCAAGTCTCAAATGAAAGCTTTTCGTTGTATTTATAGTCTACTCTTGCTACAACTTCGCTTCTATCTGTTTTAGTCCCATTATTGACTTTATTAGAGCCATCAACCCAATCAACTCCCAATCTTACACCGCTATCTGGGATAGTATAACCAGCTGTGATGAAGTAGTATCTGTTTTTACCAGAATATAGTGAGTAATTATCTAATAGCTCTTCACCTGGGCTGATAAATGAGCCTTGATCTTCAAATGAGTTTAGAGATACTCTGTTTTCTTTTGTAGAGAAATCAATATAACCAGCACTAAAATCTACACCGAAAAACTCTGAACTAGCTTCAACAGCCCAGAAACTGCCATCATCTACTGTATCGCCACCTAAAGCAGCTGTTTTAAATTTACCATCAAAATCAGAGAAAGCATATTGCCCTTTTAAGCCTAATTTTACATCATCACTAATAGCAAAATCACCAGCTAACTCAAGAGCAAATAGATTTGTAACATCCTCTAATGATGCGTACCATAGTTGGAAAGAGATCGGGTCATATGAACCAATAGCTGCTACACCATATAGATTATGATCTGTTACTTCTTTTCCGTTAACTGAAACACCTAATGATTTAATATTTTTATCTTTCTCAAGAGAATCCATAAATAGTGCTGCAAGGACTAAGCCCTCTACATCGGTATTTAATACTTTAATACCATCACCATACATATCATCTGTAAAGAATGCACCGATTGTTTGGCGACCTAGTTGGATAGTAGTGTTGCCAAATGTAGCACCTAAGAAAAATTGATTTGCTTCAAAATTATATTGATCATTAGCTGAGCTATAACCTATACCATTATCTTTGCTGTCATATCTAATGCTAACTACATTGAAAAAGTTATCATCAATTGTAGTTTTTACATTCATAACAGCCTTGAATTTCCATTCTGATTCGTGTGTAGTTTCCGCTTTATCTTTTTTTACATTTGTAGCTTTATATCTAATTCTTGTCATACCGCTAACATCTACACCTTTAATCGCTTCTTCAAGTGGCATAGCTGAAGCTGAAGTAGCTAAAGCACCAGCAGCAAGAGCTGCTACTAAACTTAGTTTTACTAGTTTCATTTTGAACTCCTTAAAAAAATATTTTGGGATAGTATCATAAAAAATTGTTTATTTAGCTTAAAATTTGATAAAAATTACAAAAATATTATCAGATTTTTACCATTCATTAACCAAATTTGATAGTTTGTACGTAAATTTGTAGATAAATCAAGCGTTAAATCCATAAGAATTTAACGCTTTTATGTGGAATTAAAAATTTTGCACCAACACAGGCAAATTTATATAAAACTTGTGTTGGCGAGTATTTATAAACGCTAAAATTTACCCGTGAGTTCGCTCAAATTCGCGCATAAACTCAACCAAAGTTTTTACATTTTCCAAACTAACCGCATTATAAATAGAAGCGCGAAGACCCCCTAAAATGCGATGTCCTTTTAATCCTATCATCGCATTTTGCTCTGCTAGTGATACAAATTCTTTATCCAAATCGGCATTAGGCGTAGCAAAGGTTACATTCATTTTCGAGCGTGAGTTTTTTTGCGCGTGCGCGCTGTAAAACTCGGTGCTATCAATTGCGTCATAAAGAAGTTTCGCTTTTTTTGAATTTAGCTCATCAATGCCCTTTAATCCACCGTTTTCATTAATCCAATCAAGCACTAAATCCACCATATAGATCCCAAAAGTAGGCGGTGTATTCGCAAGAGAGTTTGCATCGGCTTGAGTTTTATAGCGCAAAATTGTCGGAACTTTCGCGCCGATTTCGCTCTTTTCGACGCGCTCTAGCAGGTCTTTGCGGATAATTACTAGCGTTACGCCCGCTGGTCCGCCATTTTTTTGCGCCCCGCCCCAAAAGATGCCGATATTATTCGCTTCAAAGTCGATTTCGCGCGAAAATAGATCACTACTAGCATCCACTACAAGCGGTGCGCCGTGGGTGTTTGGATATGCGCTATATTGAGTGCCATGGACGGTGTTATTTGAGCAGATGTAGCAAAAATCGGCGTCGGCGCTAAAATTTACTTGTGGAATATAGGTAAAATTATCCGCCTCGCTAGATGCTACGACGCTGTGATTTATGCCTAAAATTCGCGCCTCTTTTATCGCTTTATTCGTCCAAACGCCCGTATTTGCGTATTGCGCGATACCGCCCATATATAGATTTAAAGGCACTTGCGCAAACTGCATATGTCCGCCACCTTGTAAAAATAATACAGCATAATCATCGCTAATGCCATACATCGCGCGGATTTTGGCGATCGCGCCATTGTGCATGGCTTCGTAAATTTTACCGCGGTGGCTTATCTCCATGATATTAAAACCAAGCCCATGATAATCCAAAAATTCTGCTTGCGCGCGTTTTAGCACGCTAATATCAAGCCCGCTAGGACCTGCGCTGAAATTTAAAACTCTATTCATTTTGTCTCCTTTTTAAAATAATTTAACTTAAAATTTGCGCCCAACGTTGCGTATCGTGCGAGGTTAGATTGATCGTATCGCCTGGGGCTAGTTGGCTTAAATTTATGCGTTTGCCATCTTTTTGTATGCTGATTAATCCGCGCGTTGTGTTTAAAAACTGGCGTTTTGCATCAAAATTTGCCTTTTTTAGCTCTAAAATATGCTCGAAATTTCTAAATTTTACCCACAAAGCGTCTTTAAATTTGTGGAAAAATGTAGTCAAATTTGGCTAGTTTTGTGCCGATTTGATCGCTAAAATTTTGTTTTAAATGCGATAAAAGCGTTAATTTTGCTTCGATTTTTTGCTCTATTGAGTGCGCTTTTAATTGTAGTTTTTTGCGCTCTAAAATTTCATTTATTGCGCGAAATTTGCGCTCTAAAATCGTGCTAAAATTTTGCGCTAAAATGTCTAAATGTTGCTCTAAATCATCGCGCCTTGGGAGCAAATCATCAATCGCGGCCGTAGGCGTAATGGAGCGGTGATCTGCTACATAATCGCTAATGCTAAAATCAATTTCGTGTCCGATAGCCGAAATTACGGGCGTTTGCGCTGCAAAAATCGCGTGGGCTAAATGCTCATCATTAAAACACCAAAGATCCTCTTTTGATCCGCCACCACGCGCTATAATAATCGCGTCAAAGCCCATTTTATCGGCTTTTTCAAGCGAATTTATTACGCTAGATGCTGCCATTTCGCCCTGCATTAAAGAGTCAAAAAGGCTAAATTTGGCTAGAAAATATCCGCTTGAAATAATGCGATTTTTCAAATCCGCAAAAGCGGCAGAAGATGCGCTTGTGATGAGTGCTACGCGTCTAGGAAATCGCGGAAGTGGCTTTTTGTGCGAGGCATCAAATAGCCCCATGGCGCGGAGTTTTTCTAAAAGTGCGCGAAATTTTGCGTCTAAATCGCCCGCGCCTTCTAGTTCCATTTTTGTCGCGTTTAATTGATAGCTACCACTTGGCGCGTAGATTGAGATTTTACCCGTTAAAATGACCTTTTGTCCGTCTTTTGGGCTAAATTTTACATGTGAATTTGCCCCGCGAAACATCGCGCAACTAATCGCCGCATGTTCATCTTTTAGCGTAAAATACCAGTGCCCTGAAGCGTGTTTTGTGATACGTGAGATCTCGCCACGCACGGAAATTTCGGAGAAATTTGTCTCTAAAACAGCCCGCGCTTTTTCATTTAGTTCGCTAACATCTAATATCATTTTATCTGCCTAAAAATTTTCATTGCGAAATTTTGGTGTTTTTGGCGACTTTTTGCGCGACAAAAAGCGTGCAAACATCAAAGCTAAATCCTTGCACTTTTAGCATTTTAAATCCAGTATTTTCTAGCTCTGCGATAAAATTTGCGCTGTTTAAAAAATTATCTATCGAGCTAGGCAGATACTCATATGCTTCGCGGTTTTTGCTTACCCATGCGCCGATTTTTGGCAAGATTTTTCCGACGTAAAAATCGCGCACTTTTGGTATCACGCCACTTTTTTGCGCTTTGGTAAATTCAAGCACGACAAGTAGCCCATTAGGAGCTAAAACACGCCAAAACTCTTGCAAGGCTTTTTGACGTTCGACGACATTTCTAATGCCATAGCTGATGCTTAAAATTTGCGCGCTTTGATCATTTAGCGTCGTGTTTGTGGCGGAGGCTTGGATAAATTTAAAATCGGCGAATTTTTGCTTTGCGACTTCTAGCATTCCACTGCTTGGGTCTATACCTATTAAATTTGTTATTTTCACATCGCTATTTTGCGCCGATTTTTGCCAAAAATCCATCATATCGCCCGTCCCACAAGCTACATCAACGATGGAAATTTCGCTATTTTTAAAGTAATTAAGCGCGTATTCGCACGCTTTTTTGCGCCACGAAATATCTACGCCAAAGCTCATTATGCGGTTTGCGCGGTCGTATGTTGGCGCGATATTGTTAAACATTTCGATGATTTTTTCTTGTTTGTTTTCCATGATTTCCTTTCGCAATTTTATAAAATTGAAATTTGGTGCAAAATTTCATCTAAATTTCGTGAAATTTTCGCCCGTTTTTCACTGAATTTGTCTTTGATTTTAAACATTTGTTTTGAAATTTGCGATGTTATGATCGCGTTTTGCAACATTGTGTTTTCTTTGATGAGATCTAAAATTTTGGTGCATTTTTTGTAAATTTTTGATTTTATAGCTAGTTTTTCTAGTAATGTTTTTTGGACTATATTAACGCTAAAATTTGTATTTAAAATTTGTAAATTTATTAAAAGCTCACACAATAAAATTTCATCGCAAATGGCGTAAAAATCGTCGTTTTCTTCATCAAAAGATAAAATTTTCTCATTTAATTTATTAAAAATTTCGTAAATTTTTGGAGTTAAAAGCAAATCTAAATCTACAATTTTAGCGCGATAAAATCCGCTCTCATCGCCCAAAAAACACTCATAATTTGCGATAAAATTTAGCCAAATTTCACTACTTTTTATATCGTTTAAAATCAAATTTTCGCGCACAAATTTGATTGTTTTTAAAAATTTTTCAAACTCGTTCGCGTTTGTTTGCGATATCTTTGTCTTTAAAATTTCATCAAA
>CAUTSW010000052.1:0-9087 GCA_963541085.1 uncultured Campylobacter sp. | reverse complement strand
CTAATTCTGGATTATTATCAGCTAAAAATTTGGCAAAAACAAAGAAATTTAGCCCCAAAAATTTGCTATTTTGCACCGCATCATAATCTAGATAAAACAGCGCTTCAGTACGCAAATACTCGCTTTTAGCACCCTCAAAACCAACGTAATTTTTAAAACTTTCCAAAAAATCAGAATTATCTATTATCAAATCTTTTTTTGCGCGTTTTTCGCAAAGTGGTGCGATGGTAAGATTTTCTCCAAATTTAGACACAATTTCGGCAAAATTTTCATCTAAATTTACTAAATATTCATTAATCTTCACAAATTTTACATTGGAAAATTGAAAATATGGATCATTTTGTGCGATATCTAAAAGCAGTTCGCGCACTGATTTGAAATCATAATTTTCATAAAAATACGGCTTGTAAAAACTTAAAACATCAAGCCCTGTTTCAAACCTAAAAAGTCTAATATCTAGCATTTTTGTCCTTTAAAATTTTTGCGAAATTGTAGCGAAAAAACCTTATTTTAAATCAAATTTAAACAACATTTAATACAATTTCGCGCATGTAATAAAGGCTTTAATAACATATGGATAAAGAGAATTTGATTATTTCGCACTTTTCATCTCATCTTATCGGCGACGATGGTGCTGTGCTTGAAAATTTTAACGCAAAAGAAAAATGGGTCGTTTGCAAAGATCTTTTTGTGGAAAAAACGCATTTTTTGCGTGGCTGGCTAAGCCTAAAAGAGATCGGCGCGAAGGCTATTAGCGTAAATATTTCCGATGCGATCGCGATGAATGCGCAGGCAAAATTTGCGCTTTTGGGCTTGATGATTCCGCGTGAATTTAATAGTGCACAAATTAGGCAGCTTTGTGATGGAATAAATAGCGAGTGCGCTAAATTTGGTGTGCAAATCATTGGCGGAGATACGATTGGGAGTGAAATTTTAGGCATTAGCGTTACGATTTTGGCGCAAATTTCTAAAAGCCAAAAGCCACTTTTTAGGTGCAAACCTCACATTGGGGATCTAATTGCGTTTAGCGGAAAATTAGGTGGTGCAAAAAAGGGCTTTTTAACGCTTAGAAATGGCGGAAAATTGGGCGCAAATTCGCGTTTTAGGAGGCTAATTTTGCGCGATAAGTTTATCTATTCTAGCGCGCGTTTTATCCGCTCGATGATGGATATTAGCGATGGATTAAACTGCGATTTAGAAAAAATTTTATGCGGGCGGGGAGTGAAATTTATGCGCAAATTAACACCATTGCAAATGAGTAGCGGCGAAGAGTATGAGGTGCTTTTAACCTGCGCGCTACGGCATAAAAAACGGCTACAAAATGAGGCAAAAAAAGCGCGAATACCGCTTACATTTTTTGGAACAATTATCAATAAAAAAGGAAAATTTAATGGAAAATTCAGCCATTTTTAAAACACAATTTGCACTCAATCACAGCGAAATTTCCGCACATTTTAGTAAAAATTCAAGTGATTTTGTCGTGCGCGAAGTCCCGCTTTATGAGTGGAGTGGGAGTGGGGAGCATTGCGTGATTTTGGTGCAAAAAAAGGATCTCACAACGAGCGAAATGCTTAAAATTTTAAGTGAATTTCTGGGCATAAAAATGCGTGATTTTGGCTATGCTGGACTTAAGGATAAAGAGGGTATGACGACACAGTTCGTCTCTTTTCCATTTAAATTTAGTCCAAATTTGAGCGCGTTTTCGCACGAAAAAATCAAAATTTTAGATATTTTTAGGCATGAAAATAAGTTGCGAATAGGGCATTTAAAGGGAAATAATTTTTTTATCCGGTTAAAAAAGGTCTCAAAACCAGCCGCGAAAATTTTAGAAAATGTCTTACGAACCATCGATAAAAACGGCTTTGCAAACTATTTTGGTTATCAAAGATTTGGCAAATTTGGCGATAATGCGCGTGTTGGTGAAGAGATTTTACGCGGAAAAAATAGTATCAAAAATCCAAAATTGCGCGATTTTTTCATCTCGGCTTATCAAAGCGAAATTTTTAATCGTTGGCTTTCGCGTCGCGTGGAAATTTCAAAATTTGCGCGCGAATTTAATAAAAAAGAATTTGCCAAAATTTATCCAAATTTGAGTGAAATTTATGGCGATTTACGTAGTGAAAATGGTGTTTTTTCTATAATGCGGGGCGATGTGATGGGGCATTATCCGTTTGGAAAGTGCTTTTTATGTGAAAATTTGGGCGACGAACAGGTAAGATTTGCCAAAAGAGATATCGTCCCAACCGGAATAATCGCTGGCGCAAAGACGCTATTTTGCGATGGAATTTGCGGGCAAATTGAGCGTGAGTTTTTACCAGATGATGAAATTTTAGCCAAAATGAACGGGTCTAGACGTTTTGCGTGGTGCTATTTAGAAAATTTGAAATTTAATTACGATGAAGAAAACGCGCATTTTATGATGAGTTTTTATCTGCCAAAAGGCTCATACGCTACCGTTGTTTTAGAAGAAATTTTGCATACAAGATTATGTAATTATGCGCCAAATTTAGCCGAATAATATAAAAGGAATTTAGATGAAATACGCATTTTTTGGGCTTTATGTCGCTCTTTGTTCGCTTTTAGCTCTGATTTTTTCAAGCATAATTTCTATGATTTTAGGGCTTGATTTAAAAATAATTTTCGCGCTAGAAAACAAAAAATTTTTGGAATTTATGAGCGTTTGTGTGATGCTTTATTTGATAATCTATTTCGCGCTTTTGCTATATACAAAAATCATCGTTGAACGCAAAATCAACGCGCAAATTTTTAAAATTCACATCTTGTGGATACTTTTTTTTATCTTTCACGCGGTGATTTTTATCATTTTACAAGCCATTGGAAATAATGTTTTAAAAGATGGATTTGCGCTTAAATTTGCACTTTTATTATCGTTTATTTTGGGATTTGTTCTCACAAAAGCACTCTATAAATTTGGCGAAACAAAAATCGAAAAATATCGCGAACTTTTGCGCGAATTTGAAAAGAAAAATTAAGTAAAACTCGCTAAAATTACGGCTTTGGTGCGGTTGGCAATTGCTTGAAATTTTATCGATTTTAAGAGGAAAGTCCGAGCTGCGATAAGACAAAGTTGCGTCTAACGGACGCCAAGAGTAATCTTAGGGAATAGTGCAACAGAAAGTAAACCGCCAAATTTCCCACAAAGGCGAAATTTGGTAAGGGTGAAACGGCGAGGTAAGAGCTCACCGGCATTTTTGGTGACATTGATGCCATGCAAACCCAACTTGCAGCAAGAAAGGGTGGTTTTTGTCTTATAATTTAACCTTTCGCTTGAGCTAATTCGCAAGATTTAGCCTGGATAAATAATTGCCCCAAAAGACAGAACTCGGCTTACTCCGCGCCAAATTTAAAAGAGGAAAAATGAAAAAATCATTCAAAGAAAAAATCATAAATTCGATGTTTATAATCTCAAAAAAACCTGTTCTTTTTCGCGACTTACTAGAGGCAAACGCCTCATTTAACGAAGGCATGCTAGTAGATCCTAGCAAACTAAATTTCCGCTTTTTATACGGACGATCTTACATCGTATTTTGCGCGTTGTGGCTTGTGGTGGTATTCCCATTGATTGCTATTTTGCACGGAATTTTAGCGGATATAGATTTTCATATTTCGGTGCTTTTTACGATGATTTTAACAGCGTCTTGCTTTGTTGGGTTTGACGTTTTTAAAGCCTATGCACGCAAACGCGTTACACACAGATTAATTCGCGATGCATGGGCGGTGCATTTTCCATATTTTGCCTATGAAAAATACTCTGAAATCGTCGAGCGCATCTACAATGAGAGCGTAAAATGCGAAATACCAAAGCGCGATTTAGAGAAATTTGTGTTAGATAAATTGGTTCAGATAAATTAAAATTTACTTTAAATTTTCAAGGCTTAATAGAACTTGAAATTTAGATGACGGGCTTTTAAGCTGCGATGTTAAAAATGCTAATTTTCTAAAAAGAAATTTTGTGAAATTTTTAAGTTTTTTTGCGTTAAATATATTCAAATTTATAAAATTTCAGAAAAATCTGACAAAAAACATATCAATTAATGAGCTATCTTTAAGTCAAACAAAGTCGCAGAATAGGTGTAAAACGCCTCTATTTATTTTTGCTAACACTAGAAATTTAACTGCTTTGCTTATTTTGACTTATTTAAAAAACGTGAACTAATAATCATTAAAAGTCATAAAAAAGATTTAAAAACATAAAAAGATAATTTTTGTATTGTGTTTAAACGAGCATAATTTTAGATTAAACAACAAAAATCCCTTTCAAATTATATAAAATTAACCTGCTTAAGTTTTATTAAACCTAAATTTCAATTCATCCAAAAGTGCAAAACTGCGCGATTTTGACATTTGATTTGTAAATTTCTATCTCATTTTTAAAATAGTTGCAATCTTGTTTTAAAAATGGTCTTTCGCTATTTTCAATGCCGTAAAATTTCAATCTCAAAGCCAAATTTTCATCTGTATTTACGGCGTTTATGTTGTGAGTTTTTAGCCAAATCGAGAGATCTTTTGCAACGTCGTATTTATATGCAAAGTGCTTTTGGGGGCTGTTTTTAAAAATATTTGTGTATAAATTTTGATTAAAAAATGTAGTTATTGTAAATAAAAATAGTGTGCTAAGTGCTAAAAACGCGCTAATTTTATGCAAACGACGAAAGCGTGGCAGGCGAATTCTATAAGAATTAAAAAAACTCTTAACAATAAGTGGCGCACAAATAATCATCAAAGGCAAAAAATTTTCTAAATGCAACCTCTGTCTAAACGACAATACAAACGCCAAAAACATAGCGCCAGAACTTATGAAAAAAAGTATCGGTTTTTCACGATCTTTTAACAAAATTCTATAGCTAGAATAGATAAAAAAAGCCAAAATAAAAGGCGAAAACGCCCCCGCGAATACTACAAAAGTGTTCAAAAAATATCCGCGCGGTTTACCATAAATTTCATAATCAAAATACCAAATATCGCCTATAAACAGCGCGGTACAAACTACTGCAAGTGTCAAATTTCGCGCATAATAAGCGTATGCCAAAAGCGTGGCATAGAGAAAAATCGAATTTTTATCGACAAAAAATATCGCAATTAGTAGCAAATAAAGCCATACGCGCCTATTTGTATGCCAAAAAAAGACGCACAAAAGAGATATTAGTATAAAAATACCAGCCGTATTTACCAAAATTGCCGATGAGAGCGAGGCTGGTAGCATCATAAAAAGTAGCATCGATATTACGCGATCAAAGCGTCGTTTTAGATAAAATTTTGAAATTTTATAGATTAAAATTGAGTTAATTAAATAGACGAATAAAAACGGCATGCGAAGTGCGTAGTCATTTTGCCCAAAAGCCACACAACTAAGGCGCGCAATCACGCCACTAATGTCGCCTTGACTATAAAAGATACGCGCCTCGTATGAGCTTATACTTAAATTTGATATCGCATAGATTAAAAACGACCCAAAAATCGCGCAAATGAGCGTTATCAAAAGGTTTTCGTGTCTTGCAAAAAATATATTTGTGCGTGAAAAAAATTGTATTAAATTTGGCATTTTTTCTCCTAAAATTTACAAATTTGCCTCTATGTTTATTTTTTGCAACATCACAGCAAACAGTACACAAAAAGACAAAATCACAGCTAAAATCGCCAAAAATATCGCCCATGATGCGTTTTGATAGATTATTTGTGGCGCAAAACTGCCAAGCGTCCCACCAAGATAATAAAAGCTCACATAAAGCCCGTTTGCGATCGGTTTGTGCGTAGTTTGCGTGGTGTTTAAATAGCCAGAAGCGATCGCATGAGTTATGAAATTCCCGATGCAAACAACAATCATCGCGCCTAGCATAAAAGCGACATTTAGCACATTGAGTCCCAAAACTCCGACGATAAAAATCAGCGCACCACACATCATCGCGCGCGGTGCGCTACCAAATGCGAGAGTGATTTTTTTGGCATTAAATGAGATTATTACACCAAATAAAAATCCTAAATATAAAAGCCCAGTTTTTGCGCCACTAAAATTTTGCGTGAGTTTGCGTAGTTCAAAAGGGACGAAATTTAACACAGCTTGCAATACAAAAAACGCGCAAAAGATATAAAAATATATTAGCCTATTTTTTCGTACACTAAAAACATGCGTAATATCGCTAAAATGAGGCTTCGCAAAGGCTGAGTTTTGGCTTTCGTTTATTTTTGTTAAAAAAAATGTCGCCACCAAAAGCAAAAGACCAATTATCACGAAAAATACGCGCCACGAGCCAAAAATATCCGAACTAAGCCCAGAAAAAAAACGTCCAAAAAAGCCACCGCTTACTGTGATGCCGACATATTTTCCGATATTTTGCGCAACCAATTGCGGTGTTGAGTGCTGTGAAATGTAGCTCATTATGCCAGTTAGTGCGGCTGGTGCTAAAAGACCTTGCGCTGCGCGGATGCTTAATAGCGAAAAATAGCTTTGACACGCAGAAAAAATTAGCTCTAAAATGCCGAAGCTAAAAAACGAAATGATAAGAATTTTTTTGATAGAAAATCTCTCTAAAATATATCCATAAACTATCCCAGCCACTGAAAGCGGTGCTAAAATTGCGGTTGTAAAAAGAGATGCTTGAAATTTTGAAATTTCTAAAATTTCGCTAAAAAGAGGCCCTAAAGGCTGTGTGGCATACATCACGCACGTAGTAAGCGCGGCGCAAATATACATTATTAAAATATTTAAATCACGCATTTTTTAAATTTTACAAGTTTGCGCAAAAATCGCGCTCAAATTTATTTTTAAATTTACGTAAATTTTAGTCCATTTTTTGCATAAATTTAAAAACAAATTTACAAAACTAAACTCAAATTTAGCACCAAATTTAAAATTTATCGCCCATGTCTTTGCAGAGTAGGGCGTAAAAATCTGCTTTGAATTTCTATTAAAATCGATGCTAAATTTCATCAAAAATTTATTTTACTTCCCAAAAAAATTCAATCCAGTCATTTGCCTCTTTAACAGCAAAATCAGGGCTTAAAATCGCTGTTTTTTTGTAAAAAATAGTTGCGATTTTAAACTTACAGTGCGGAAATTTCTCGCGCAAAATCCTTAAAATTTCACTCATGCTTTCGCCACTATCAATAATATCATCGACAATCACAATACGTTTAAAATTTGTCAAATCAGGAATATTAAAAATTTGTAAAGTGTCTAACTTTTGCGTGTCATTATAGTGGATAGAATTTAACGCAAATAGATTTCTTGTGTCTAAATTTATCGCCAAAAAATGCCCTAAAGTCATGCCGCCACGCGCAATAGCAATAAGCGCGTCTGGATTAAATTTGGCTATTTTGCCACCTAAATTTCGCACATCACTAACAAATTCATCAAATTTATACTTAATCATAAAAACCTCACAAGAAAAGATAGAACACTAATAATCGACAAAATAATAACGCCCAATGTAATTTTGTCAAACTCTCTTTTTGCTAATCGCACAAGCAAATACGCAATAAATCCAAACGCAAGTCCAATCGTAATAGAATAGGTAAAAGGCATCAAAAACACGATAAAAAATGTTGCAACCGCAAAGGCATCATCTTTAAAATTAATCTTTGCAACTTCTGAAAACATCAAAACCCCAACACAAACTAGCACAGGATATATCGCATTTGGCGGGATTGCTCGAAATAGCGGCAACATAAAAAGCGTAAGCACAAAAAGCAATCCAGTAAATACCGCCGTAAGCCCCGTGCGCCCACCAGCTTCAACGCCACTTGCGCTCTCTGCAAAAGATGTCGTCGTAGACACGCCAAAAACAGCACCAAGCGCAGTCGCACCCGCATCTACTTGGAGTGTTTTTTCTAGCTTTTTTTCGCCTTCGTTATTGTTTTCATCGAAAATATTTGCACGATTTCCAACACCTGAGAGCGTTCCAAGTGAATCGAAAAGATCGGTGATGATAAACGTCATAATAATAGGAATAAGTGCGATAGTGAGCGCACCTTTTATATCTAATTGCGCAAAAATCGGTGCTATTGATTCAGGAGCCTCAAAGATCACTTTTGGATATTCATTAAACCCGCCAACCCACGCGATTAAAGATGTAATTACAATAGAAAGAATAAACGCGGCTTTAATTTTAAGAGAGTAAAAAATAATAACAAGCACAAGCCCAATGATGCCAATCAGTGTATTTTTATTGCTTAAATCACCAAGACTAACCAAAGTGACCGGATTATCACCGACGATTCCCATCTCTTTTAGTCCTATAAATGCGATAAATGCGCCAATTCCAACGCTAATTGCGCGACGCAAATCCATCGGAATGCTCTTTAAAACCCAAATTCTAAAATTTGTAAAACTAAGTGCGACAAAGATAATTCCGCTAATAAAAACAATTCCCAATGCTGTTTGCCACGGAATTTTTTCACCCAAAACAAGCGCATGCGTAAAATAAGCATTTAGCCCCATGCCCACACTCATCGCCACTGGCGTATTTGAATAAATTCCATTTAGAATCGTCGCGATTATGGTAATTAACGCAGTTGCGGTAATTAGCGCACCCATTGGCATTCCAGCTTGCGACATGATAAACGCATTTACTGGCACAATATAAACCATCGCCAAAAATGTCGTTAAACCACCATTAAATTCTTGTTTAACGCTTGTGTTGTTTTGGCTCAACTTAAAAAGATCCATCTTTTTACCTTTTTTGTGAGATTTTTTACGTAAATTTGGCGAAATTTACGTAAAATTGTGGGCGCATTTTAGCATTTAAATATTTAAATTTCGCCCCTAATTTGCGCGAATTTGGCGTTTTTTTGCACAAAATTTTCTATTAAATTTAGCTTTTTTGGATTTAGTTTTAATTCTAGCTTAATTACAGCACATTTAAATCCGAGCTCTTTTAATTTAGCATAATCTTTCATCGTTGTTAAAATGCAGTCCGCACTATATTTTTGCAATAAATTTTCTATCTCATCAAAGGTAAAATCATGATGATCTTCAAAAATTTCCACGCCAACGCAAAGGCTAAAATATTCGCGCAACCGCTCAGGTTTAGCAATAGCTGTAATTAAAAGTAAATTTTTACAAGAAAT
>CAUTSW010000051.1:0-9278 GCA_963541085.1 uncultured Campylobacter sp. | reverse complement strand
ATTTAAATTTGCAAATGGAGATGAATTAAATATAGATGATATTGCAAATTTAGCTATGAAAGGAAGCGATACAGATGATATTATCTATGCTTTTAAAAATGAAAACTTCATTATAAACGCAGGTAAAGGCAATGATATCATATATGGTTCAACGAATAATGAAATTTATGAGTTTGGTTTAGGGGATGGAAATGATACTATTATAGAGCGCGATCTAAATAACCCAAATTTAATAGTTTCTGATTCTTATGATATTATCCGCTTTAAAGATGACGTAAATAAAGACGATATTAAATTCTACTTTGACGGAGATGATTTGCTTATCAAAAATGAGAAATCAAACGATAGTATAAGGGTCAAAAGATACTTTAACGCTTCAAATGATACCTATAAAATTAATAAAATAGAATTTGCAAATGGTGAATTTCTTACGAGCAATGATATAGATAATTTAGCTATTAAATTTGGTACAAACGAAAAAGATAGCATTTATGGCTACAAAGATGCAAATGATCATATATTTGCCTTAAATGCAGATGATAGTGTATTTGGATTTGGGGGAGATGATTATATTGATGGTGGAGACGGAAATGATTATCTAAGTGGTGGAAACGGTATGCAGATGGATTCTGGTAATGACACTTTAATTGGTGGAAATGGCGATGATACACTTAGGGGCGAAGATGGTGATGATACACTTATAGGCGGAAGCGGAAATAATAAATATATTTATGAGAGTGGAAATGATACCATTGTATTAAGTAAAGGTGCAAATGATATCCTCTTCTTGCAAAACGATGTCAATAAAGATGATTTGATATTAAGTACAAATGCAAGTAAGCAAGATTTAATTATCAAATTTAAAAATAGTGATAAAAATAGCATCGTAGTAAAAGATTATTTTACATATAAAAATTTAAAAATTCAGCCAAGCAAAGGTTATTTAATCTCTTATGCTCAGATAAAATCCATGCTTAAAAACACACCTACAACATCGCCAAATACACATGATAATCAAGCAGATAATTTAGGTAACAATCCAAATATCCCAAGTGATAATCAAGAAAATCCACAAAACAACAATCAAGATAATTTAACTCCACAAAGTGGCACTATAAAAGGAGATAATAATACAAATGATACTCTCTATGGAGATGGTAGTGATAATGTATTTGTCTTTACAAAGGGTCAAGATACCATCATAGATCAAGGTGGCTATGATAAATTGATATTTAAAGATGGTATTAATTTTTCTCAAATAGGAAATCACATAATGAGCAATGGTCAAGATTTAATATTTAGATTAAATGGAAGTAGCGATGATGAAGTAACTATTAAAGATTTCTTTAATAATCCTGGCGCAATCATAGAGGAATTTGTATTTCAAACAGGTGGCAGTATAAGTGCAGCTCAAATTTATTCATTATTTGGGCTAGAAATTCCACAAAATATTAAAAAAACAGATCCAACTAAGCTAACTTATCAAGATATAAATTTAAATCACCAAAACAATACTTTAACCATAAGTGGCGGAAATTACAGCATAAGCGATAAAGGAGGAAGAGATACTATTATATTAAGCGGATATAATAAAGAAGATATAAGTTTCCAAAAAATTGCAAACGATCTATCTATTAAATATGGGGATGATAACTATTTAATGATAAGAAATCAAAGCAATAAAAACAATGCAATAGAGACTATAAAAATAGAACAAAGCGATGGAACCACTAAATTCATCACTTCCACCCAAATCAATAAGATCATCGAACAACTAAACACTTACGCAAACGATAATGGATTAACTAGCATAACTCATGATGATATAGCTTCTAACCAAAATCTAATGCAATTAGTTATGAGCGGATGGGGAAATTAAAAGTTAGCAGAGCAATTAAAAGCAATTAAAAGTAATTAAAAGTAATTAAAAGTAATTAAATTAAGAGCTAGCACGAAAATTAAGAGCTAGCACGAAAATTAAGAGCTAGCACAAAAATTAAGAGTAGGTGTTGTAATTAAAAGCGGATAGAGAAAATTAATTGTGACTAATAAATTTAACAAGCATGTATGGAATTTATAACAACAATTAAAAGCATATAAGGATAATTAATAAGAGTATGCAAATTAACGCTAGCATTGCAATTAAAAGCGGATAGAGAAATTAAAAGCTGGTATCTTTTAAGAATATTCAAATTTTATTCTAAGATACCTCCTTTTAAGAGTATCTTGCTATTTAAAAGCTTTATTGATAAATTAAATTTAAAGTTTATCGATAAAATGAATTTAACCTTAGCAATAAATTAATTTTAAGGCTTACCGATAAATTAAAAGCTTGTCAATGAAAGTTTTAAATTTATCAATAAATTAATTTTAAAGTTTGCCAACAAACCAAATTTCAACCTTGCTGATAGATTAAATTTTAGCTTTACCAATAGATTAAATAAATCAAATTTAATTAATAGTTAAAATTTATCCGCATCTGTTATTTGAATATGTTTAATATGCTTTATTGATTTAAGTAAAATGAAAATTGTTGATTAATTAAAATTCAAATTATTAATTCAATAAAATTAAAAATTTCATTAATAAATTTATCCACAAATAAGAACTATTCTTATAAAATCACGACTTTTATAGATTTACGCATATTATAAAAAGGTAAAAAAATGTCAGAATCTAATGTAAAACACACAGCCTTAAACGCCTTACAAATTTGCGCTTCGTTTGCCAATATCAGCCTTGATTTAAACGCTATTAAAAACAAATTCGCCCTTAGTGAGGCAGAGCCATCCGCACAAGAGCTAATTCGTATAGCAAGAGATAACGATTTTAAAGCAAAAATAAAGCCTTTAAATTTAGACTATCTTAAAAACTATAAACCACCATTTATTGCAATCAAAAAAGATAGCAACGAATACTTTGTCATCTTAAAACTTGATATGAGAAATTTAAAAGCTATCATCTATGACGGCGGAGCCGATGTAAGAGAAATAAGCCTAAACGAACTAAAAGAAATCTCCACAGATGAAGTAATAATCTTAGCTTATAAAACACTCAACAAAGGGGTTAAATTTGGCTTTGGCTGGTTTTATAAACGGATGCTAAGCTATAAAAGAATAGTAGGTGAAGTATTGCTAGCTAGTTTTATTATGCAACTATTTGGGCTTGTAACTCCACTTTTTACACAGGTTGTATTAGATAAAGTATTAGTTCATCACAGCATTTCTACGCTAAATGTCATAGCCTTTGCCTTTTTAGCAGTTCTTATCTTTGAGCTACTCTTAAGCCTTTCTAGAAACTACATCTTTGCTCACACCACTACTAAAATCGATGCAAAGCTAGGTAGCGAGCTATTTACGCATCTACTACTGCTTCCGATGACCTACTTTGAAAACCGCAAGGTTGGAAACATAGTTGCGAGGGTTAAAGAGCTAGATAGTATAAGAGAATTTATTGCAAATAAATCAGTTAGTGTTGTTTTAGATCTACTTTTTAGTGTAGTTTTTGTAATTATGATGCTTCTTTATAGTGTAAAACTTACTTTAATTGCACTTGCTTTTATAAGCTCTATTGCTTTAATCTATTTTTTCATAACCCCCATTTTACGCAAACGATTAGAAGATAAATTCCAAATGGGCGCAGCTTCTAATTCATACCTAGTAGAATCGATTACTGGTATGCAAACTGTTAAATCTCTAGCTATTGAAGGTAGTATGAAAAAGCACTGGGAAGAGTATTTAGGAAACTATGTCAAATCATCTTTTAATCTTACAAATTTAAGCAATATCGCAAGCGGATTTGCTAGTGCTTTGCAAAAAGGTATGACTCTTTGTATATTATACTTTGGAGTAGGGCTTGTAATTCAAGGACAGCTAAGTGTTGGACAATTAATCGCCTTTCAAATGTTTGCAGGACAATTTAGTGCCCCCATAATGCGACTAGTTGGTCTTTGGAATGATTTGCAACAAGCGATTTTAAGTGTGGATAGATTAGGTGATATACTAAATACCCCCACCGAACAGACCACAAATAAACCAATAAGCCTAAATTCCCCAAAAGGCGATATTAAATTTGATAATGTCAGCTTTAAATATACACCAAATTCAAATTTGGTATTAAAAAATTTAAGCTTTGAGATAAAATCTGGAAAAAGCGTAGGCATAGTGGGACGAAGCGGAAGCGGTAAAAGCACAATTACAAAGCTAATAGAGCGCCTCTATTTACAAAACGAAGGTGCCATTTACATTGATGGTATAGATATAAGACACCTAAATCCATACATTTTACGCACACACATAGGAGTTGTTTTACAAGATAGCTATCTTTTTAGCGGTAGTATAAAAGAAAATATCGCCTATGCAAATCCAAGTGCAAGCATGGATGATATTTTAGCTGTTGCTCATGTGGCTGGAGCGCATGAGTTTATAGCCAATCTTGCCAAAGGATACGATACACTTGTTGGAGAGAGAGGAAGTGCACTAAGTGGGGGACAAAGACAGCGCATCGCAATAGCAAGAGCTTTATTAAATAGACCAAAAATTCTAATATTTGATGAAGCAACTTCTGCACTTGATTATGAGAGTGAGAGCATAATCACAAAAAACCTAAGCAAAATCAAGCAAGGAAAAACTTTTATCATAATCGCTCATCGCCTTAGCACTGTAAAAAACTGCGATGAGATTATAGTGTTAGATAGGGGCGAAATCATAGAGAGAGGAGACCATGAAACACTTATGCAAAAGGGTGGATATTATAAATTTCTTTACGATGCGCAAGGGCTTTAAAAATGGATAAATTTATAAATTTTATAAAGTCTAAATTTGGCAAATTTAGACTTTTAAAAAAGATGGATGATGATAGCTATGAGTTTAAACCAATATTAGTAGAAATCGAAGATCATCCACAAAACCCACTTGGACGAACAATTGTTTATATAGTTACTCTTTCGCTAATATTTTTTGTTCTTTGGAGCATTTTAGCAAAAGTAGATATTGTAGTAAGTGCTAGTGGCAAGGTGATCCCAAACGGCGAAATCAAAATTTTAAAACCGCTTGAAAACGGCATTGTTTCAAAAATTTTAGTAAAAGAGGGACAAAAGGTTAAAGCAGGAGAGGCTTTAATTTTAGTAGATCCTAGCGTCTCATCTGTAAATTTGCAAACACACAAAGAAAATTTAGCCGCCCTATTAAGTGCCATTGCAAGATTAGTTGCACTTAGTAAAGAAGAGCAGATTAAATTTGAAATTAGCAAAGATGAAAGAGAGCTTTATGAAAACCAAAAGATAAGTTTTTATGAGAGCATAGATACTTATAATCTAAAAATCAAACAGCTACAAAACCAAATTTTAGCTAGCAAAGAGGATTTAAAAAGATTAAATTCTTTGTGTGAATTTTCTAGTTCAAGATTAAATAATCTAGAAAAGGTAAAAGATATAATTGCAAAAAAAGAGTATGATGAAGCAAGGAAAGAATTCAGTGATTACTCATCGCAGGTTAGTATTGCCCAGCAAAGATTAAATGAAACAAACAACAAACTTTCTGAAATTCAAAAAGAGCTAGAAAGCTTTAAATCCACCTCAAAATCAAAGTGGTTAGATGAGCTTTTAGCTAAACAAAAAGAAGCTAGTGCTATTAAAGCAGAGATTAACGCCATAAGCTTTCAAAGTAAAGTGCAAATCATAAGCTCCCCGGTTGATGGCTATGTAGGAAAACTTCTAATAAACACACAAGGTAGTGCAATAAATGCAGGTGAAGCTCTAATCTCAATCATACCAAGTGATGAAAATTTGATAATAAAAGCAAATGTTTTAAATAAAGATATAGGATTTTTAGAGCTCCATCAAAAAGTAGCCATTAAAATAGATACCTTTAACTTCCAAAAATATGGCAAATTAGATGGCGAATTAATCCATATATCAAACGATAGTATAAAAGACGAAAAGCTAGGCGAAATTTATGAAATAAAGGTAAATCCTTTGCAAAACTCACTCTTAATCGACGGACAAGAAAAACCAATAGAACCAGGAATGAGCGTAATAGCAGAAATCAAAGTTGGCAAAAGAAGGGTGATAGAATTATTTATCTATCCGATAATTAGATATTTAGATGAAGGACTTAGCGTAAGATGAAGAGTAAATTTTTAACCACACAAACCATAAAAACAATTTCGCCTAAATTTTCAATTTTAAAACCAGCCATACCGCTTTTATTTATCTTAAATTTAGCTTTTGGGCAAGATAAAATTTACTCTTATGAAGCTTTATTAAATCACGCCTTAAAGAGTAGTCCAAATGCTAAAATCTCAAGATTAAATATCGACGAAGCAAAAGCCCAATATGATCTAGCTAAATCAAATTTCTATCCTACAATTAGCCTAAGCGCAAACTCAGAGTATTCAAAAAGATTTGATGAGACCTATTCGCCAGCATATATAAGCGATAGCTCGCTTGCTCAATCCACCTCTTATCAAAACTCAATCTCGCTAAATTTGCGATATGATATTTTTAAATTTAGAAGCGATTATTATAATGCAAAGTCTGCTTTAACCCACATAAACACAACCCAATTTCAAAACTGCGAAGATGAGTTTGAGATCGCATTAAATTTGCTTGAACTCTACTACAAAGCACTAAATTTAAACTATCAAATAAAATCAAACGAAGAGCTAAAAGAGCTTTATGAAATTTTGGCTAATTACTCTAATAGATTAAACAACGCAGGTCAAATGGATAATATAGATAAAACCCAATACGCCATAAAGCTATCACAAACAAAGGCAAATTTGTTAAGTTTAAAAAACCAAGCAAATTTAACATTAAATCAAATCTATGAAATTTCAAATTTACAAATTTCAAATTTAGATAGTTTGATAGAATTTGATACACAAAACCTCAATATAATCTTAGAGTCTATAAATTTCAAAGATACATATATATTTAAAAAACTCCAAAGCGAACTAGAAGAAAACATCCTTGCTTTAAAATCACTCCAAAGGGCAAATTTCCCCACAATCTCACTCTATGCAAAATATGATCTTTACGGAAGCGACAAAGATGAGTATTGGCAAGCGCATAAAAACGTAAATAGACATGGATATCGCGTAGGAGTTAGCATAAATTATGAGATATTCGATGGCGGAAGAAAAGACTCACAGATAAAAAGACAAGAGATAATAAATGAAAAACTAAAACTCCAAAGCCAAAGCGAAAAGCTCAAATTTCAAAAAGAAAAGAGAGATATTATGGATTTTTTAGCCATAAAAGATAACCTTCAAAACTCACTAAAAGCTATCAATAATCAAAGCAAAAAGATAAAAAACAATATCTCAAGACTAAATAAAATAGGCGAAAAAAGCAAAATCGAGCTTGTAAATTCGCTCATTTCAACAGAGCAATCAAAGCTAGAACTCCAAGAGCATATCCTAAAATCAAATTTCACACTAAAAAAGTTAAGCTTAATCGCAAATCAAAGCAAAACATGCGAGTAAAAGAAGAGTAAATGAAAAATTTTGAAAATATAAGAAAGAAGCACATCGATAATGGTAGCGAGCTATCAAGAGCATCTCAAATAACGCCTATGCATACACCAATCCAAACGCAAAAAATGGCTTTGAAAGCTTAAAAGAGTTTGATAGCAATAACGATGGCATAATCGATGAAAAAGACAAAGAATTTACAAATTTACTTCTTTGGCAAGATAAAAACTCCAACGGTATAAGCGAAATAGACGAATTAATAAAACTAAGCGATAAAGCAGAATTTGCAAATTTAAATTTACTAGTTGCTTGAATTTTAAATTCAAACAATAGTAAGTTTAAATTTGTGAATTTAAATCAATAAATTCAGCATTAAACAATGCTGAGTGAATTTGAATTTGCTAAAATTATTAATTTATATTGAATTAGAAATTATTAATATTTAAACTACATATGGCTTAAGCATAAAATAAGTCAGTAAAAATTGAGTAAAATTTTGAAGTTGTGAAATTTAAAAAGATAAGAAGTAAAAAATATCATCGCAAATTTGCTATTTTTGCGCGATGCGACGCAATATTTTTAGCAAATTTGGTTAATTTTTTATTTTATCTTTTTGTATTCGTCGCTTAATTTTGCATAAATTTCATCCATTTTGGAGATATTTTGCAACAAAATTTCATTTAAAACTACGTTATCTTCTCTGCCATTCCAGATTTTTTTATACGCGCCATCTTTATAACCATTATCTTGACGGAACTTATTTAAGACGTTTTTAGCAACATAAATTTTGAAAAGCTCACTCAAATTTACTCCACACTTCATCGCCAAACGAAAATAATTCGTAACTAAATCGTGAATTTTTAGATCAAACCCACTGCATTGGTGTATTATCGCTTCTATCTCGTTTATTAGCTCATAAATGTTGTAATTGTTTATATTGTATGGCTCGTAACAAAACTCATTAAACCCGCTCACACTCACGATTTCTTGTGTTATCTCTTTTAAATTCAGACCGCGCACGTGTGCATTTTCGAGAACCAAACTCATTATAAAATGCCAAATATCGGCGATTTCAATACACACATTATCAATATCAACCGCCGCATTTACACTCTTCCAATGCTTCCACGCAAAGCTATCAATCAGCTCAGCACACTCCATATAAATGCAACGTCGCCAACTGATAATTTTGCCATTTTTATTGTACCCAAGCTCCCAATTTTCGCCATTTGTCTCATCATTTAATTTTTTTTGCATTGCGAACATTTCGCAAATTTTCTCATAAGTTTGCATATCTTTTTCCTTTAAAAATCAAAAATTTCGCTATTCTATAACAAAATTTTAAAGAGTTGCTATCAAAAAGGTGAAAAATGACACGAGAAATGGACGAATTTTTGCAAAAAATGAGACTTTGTTCGCTGTGCGCGGTTTTTGAAGATGAATTTTTTCCGTTTAATGCGTTTTACGCGTATGATGAGTGCGGATCAAATTTGATTATCGCTAGCGGAAAAGACTCGGCGCATGGGGCTAAATTTTGCGCGAATTTAAGCGCGAAATTTAGCATTTGCGGAACTATTGCGCTTGATACGAATGTTGTAAATTTGATAAAGGGTATTCAAATTTGGGGCGAAATTTACAGCGCAAATATGCAAGATAAGCAAATTTATTTTAATAAATTTCCATTTTCTCGCACTATAAATCCGCTACTTTGGAGAATTGAAATTCAAAGAGCAAAAATGACCAATAATAAGATCTCATTTGCCAAAAAGACAATTTTTGAACGTTTTAATTCGCGAATTTTCGCC
>CAUTSW010000050.1:0-9410 GCA_963541085.1 uncultured Campylobacter sp. | reverse complement strand
ATATTGCTAAATTTGGATTAATCGATGATGAGGCTAGCAAGCTTTTAAAAAACACAATTAAATTTAAAAATATCAAGGCGCGTGAAATTCTCACTCCGCGCGTGTATATTAGCGGATTTGACGTAAATGAGAGCCTTAGCGCACAGATAAAAGAGCCAAATTTCGCCGAACACGGACGCATAATCGCCTATAAAAAAGATCTCGATCATGTGCTTGGCTATATTCCGATAAAGATGCTGTTAAAAGCGATAATTGCAAGTAAAAAGATCAAAATAGAGGAATTTATCTTCCCGATTTTGCGCGTGAGCGAAGATGATGAAATATCGGCAATTTTAGCAAAAATGCAGCTTGCAAAAGCCCATATTGCGCTAGTTATCGATCAATACGGCGGGACAAGCGGTATTGTAACAATGGAGAATATTTTAGAAGAGCTAGTTGGCGAACTTTACGACGAAGATGAAATTTAAATTAGAATTTAATGCAAATTTTGGCACAATCGCAGGATTTTTTAACTAAATTTTATAGGATAAACTTTGAAAAACATCAGAAATTTTAGCATCATCGCACACATTGATCATGGCAAAAGTACGCTTGCTGATCGCCTAATTAGCGAGTGTGGCGCAGTCGAAAATCGCCTAATGAAAAAACAGATCATGGACACAATGGATATCGAGCAAGAGCGCGGAATCACAATAAAAGCCCAATCCGTGCGCCTAAAATATAAATTAAACTCAGACGAATATATTCTAAATTTAATCGACACTCCAGGGCACGTTGATTTTAGCTATGAGGTTTCGCGTTCGCTTGCTAGTTGCGAGGGCGCGTTGCTAGTTGTAGATGCTAGTCAAGGCGTCCAAGCTCAAACAATCGCCAATGTATATACCGCGCTAGAACACAATCTAGAGATAATCCCTGTGCTAAATAAAATCGACCTCCCAAGCGCAGATCCACAGCGCGTAAAAGATGAAATTGAGCATATTATCGGCATCGATTGTTCTAAAGCGATTTGCGTTAGCGCAAAAACTGGCATCGGCATTGATGAGCTTTTAGAAGCGATTATT
Source organism: uncultured Campylobacter sp. (assembly GCA_963541085.1). GTDB lineage: Bacteria > Campylobacterota > Campylobacteria > Campylobacterales > Campylobacteraceae > Campylobacter_B. The sequence continues at coordinate 8,349 of CAUTSW010000050.1, read as the reverse complement.
GAGCGAATTCCTGCGCCAAAATCTATGCCAAATTTAGCATTAAAAGCGCTCATTTACGATAGTTGGTTTGATAACTATTTAGGCGCGCTTGCGCTTGTGCGCGTATATGATGGTGCGCTTAAAAAAGGCGATAAAGCGTTAATTATGGGTACAAATAAACAAGAAGAAATTTTAGATTTAATGTATCCAAACCCTATCGCACCGATAAAGACAAACGAGATAAAAAGTGGCGAAATCGGTATTGTTGTTATGGGGCTAAAAAACGTCGCCGATGTCGCAGTAGGCGATACGATAACGCATGCTGGGCGCAAAGCTGATGCACCCGTGGCTGGTTTTGAAAAGGCAAAGGCGTTTGTTTTTGCAGGAATTTACCCTGTGGAAACAGATAAATTTGAAGACCTACGCGATGCGTTAATCAAGCTAAATTTAAACGATAGTTCGCTTAGCTATGAGCCTGAGACTTCGGCTGCGCTTGGGTTTGGATTTCGCGTCGGGTTTTTAGGGCTTTTACATATGGAGGTAGTAAAAGAGCGTTTAGAGCGCGAATTTAATCTTGATTTAATCGCGACTGCGCCGACCGTTACATATGAAGTAGGTCTTACAAGTGGCGAAATTTTACGCATAAAATCTCCAAGCGATCTGCCACAGGTAAATTATATAGATTACATAAAAGAGCCATATGTAAAGGCGACAATCATTACGCCGAGCGAATTTTTAGGAAATTTAATCACGCTTTTAAACTCTCGTCGCGCCGTGCAAACAAAGATGGACTATATCACGCAAGATCGCGTTTTATTAGAGTATGAAATTCCTTCAAATGAGATAATTATGGATTTTTACGACAAGCTAAAATCACTCACAAAAGGTTACGCAAGCTTTGATTATGAGCCGATAGATTACCGCGTGGGGGATTTAGTAAAGCTTGATATTCGCGTAGCTGGCGAGGCTGTTGATGCTCTTTCTATCATTGTTCCGCGCGTAAAATCCGAACAAAAAGGGCGCGAACTCGTAAAAGCGATGAAAGAGATTGTGCCTAGACAGCTTTTTGAAGTCGCGATTCAAGCAAGCATCGGTGGCAAAATTATCGCGCGCGAAAACGTAAAATCCATGGGCAAAAACGTAACAGCTAAATGCTATGGTGGCGATATTACGCGCAAAAGAAAGCTTTTAGAAAAACAAAAAGAAGGCAAAAAACGCATGAAAGCTATCGGCAAAATAAATCTGCCAAGCGAAGCGTTTTTGAGTGTTTTAAAGATCGACTAACCAAAACAAATTTCATCAAATTTAAAAATTTGATGAAATTTAGCCGTCTAATTTCTCCCACTAGAGTATAAAATTTTAAACCCGATAATCGCACTAGCAAACGATGCAATCAAAATCGCAAGCTTATCTGCGTAGTAGAAATTTGCACTATCTTTAAACGCCACAGCATCTATAAATAGGCTCATACTAGCACCAATACCTGTTAAAAAACCAAGCCCTAAAAACTGCTTAAAATTTGAACCGCTTGGCAACTGACACAATCTTAAACGAATCGCCACATAAGAAAAAATAAAGACGCCAAGAGGCTTACCAAAGACCAAACCAAACATAATGCCAAGCGAAACATTGTGAGCCAAATTTGCAAACGCATCACCACTTAAAGCGATCCCCGAATTTACAAAAGCAAAAATCGGCATAACGACAAAAGTTATGATATTTTTTAGTGAATGAATTAGCATTTTAACAAGCGAAACGCCGTGAATTTCTTTAAGCGGAATAAACGCACTAGCGATGATTCCAGCGATTGTCGTGTGAATGCCTGATTCTAAAAAACTCACCCACAAAAAAGAACCCGCCAAAATATAAAACGAAATTTTATTCACCTTTAAAAAGTTCAAAACAGCCATCGTTGCAATCATAATAAAAGCCATACAAAGCGCAAAATTTGATAGCTCACTCGTATAAAATAGCGCAACAATCACAACCGCGCAAATATCATCAATAATCGCCAAAAGTAGCAAAAATATCTTTAACGATGATGGCACGTGCGAGCCCAAAAGTAGCAAGATCCCCACAGCAAAAGCAGTATCGCTCACAGTCGGTATCGCCCAACCAGCAATAGCAAATTTATCATTAAAATTTAAAGCCACAAATATGAGCGCAGGAACAATTACACCGCCTATTCCACCAATAAGTGGCAACGAAACAGCGCGCAAAGAGCTAAGCGCGCCAATCATTAACTCTTTTTTAACTTCAAGCCCGATATAGAAAAAAAATAGAGCCATCAGCCCATCATTTACCCACAAAATCACCGGCTTTACGATTTGATATTCACCAAAAAATATCCCGGCGCGCATACGTAAAAATTCATTATAAAAGCCAGTTAAAATCGTGTTTTGAAATACTAGAGCTAAAATTACAGCCAAAATTATTAAAATTCCGCCGATCGCCTCAGAGTTTATGTTTGTTTTTGTCAAATTCATTATCTTACGCCTCGTAAAAAAGTCGCTGATTTTAACTAAAAACAGCTAACTAAATTTAAATGCAAAAAAATTCAAATTTTAAGATAGAATAGGCGCGTTATTTTCAAAAAACAGATCAAATTTCAAGGAGAAATAATGAATTTAGAGGCTTTAAACAAAGAAACACACAAAAATTTGCGCTTTAAAAAAGTAGGTAAATATACAATGCCATATGTGCCAATAACTGCTCATGAAGCGGCAGCTTGTTCGCTAAATTTTGTCATTGTTATCACACAAGAAGAAGAGCCTAGGCTTGTTGTGATTTTAGGACAATCAAAAAATGTCTTAATTGATGATGATTTTGATGGATATGTGCCGTTTGCGGTGCAAAATTATCCATTTGTTTTAACACAAAACGAAAATGATGAGAAATTTCTTTGCATAGATATTGACGCACCTGATTTTAAAAGCGGAAAAGCACTATTTAAAAGCGGAAAAGAGAGTGAGTTTTTAGCGCAAGTTATAGAAAACACAAGGGTATTTAGCGAAGATGAAGATCGCACTAAAAATGCATTAAAAGAGATAAAAGATGCTGGGATTTTAGAGCCAAAAGAGCTAACAATCGGCAAAGAAAATCGCGCATTAATAAGCGGATTTTATGTGGTAGATCGCGAAAAATTAGATAAATTAGACGATAAAACGCTCGCCGATTTTGCGCGTAGAGGCTATTTAGAGCTAATTTATACGCATCTTCAAAGTCTATCGAATTTGCAAATTTTAACTAACGCCATCGTAGAAAAAGAGTTAAAACCACAAGAGACAAAGACGAAAAAATAGATGAATAAGATCAAATTTGGCACGCAAAATTTAGAAATTTAAACTAAATTTGCGAGCCAAATTTTAAACAAAAGTAACATTTTAAAAAATACAAATTTCCAAATTTCAAAAAGCACAACAAATAAAACAATAAATTTTAAATTTCTATAAAACAATTGCAAAATTTCAAGCCAAAATTTAAGATAATTTAGATACATTGCGAACTTCATCTTATATGAATTTTATTATCGAAAGGATAGTTTTTATGACTCCCATGCAAAAATTAGTCGCAAGCTATAAAAATACAAATCTTATCTTGCGCATCATCATCGGGCTTATTTTAGGAGCTATTTTAGGCTTTGCAGCGCGTAATGGCATTGAAAATGTCGATTTTGGCGGGACACGTTTGGGGCAATTTTTAACTAATTTTGCCGAATTTGCATCTATTTTTGGCTCACTTTTTGTTAGCGCTTTAAAAGCAGCTGCACCGATTTTGGTTTTCTTGCTAATTTTAAGCTCAATTTTAAATAAAAGCATTGGCGCAACAAAAGGACTAACGCTTGTAATTTTGCTCTACATCATCGGCACTCTAACGGCAGCTTGCGTTGGTGTTGGTGCTAGTTTTTTATTCCCTACTACGCTTACTTTAAGTGGTGTTGAAGCGGTGGATAAAAGTGTTCCTCAAAATGTTTGGATTGTCTTAAAAGATCTACTTTTTAAAATCGTAGATAACCCATTTAACGCCATTGCAAACGGAAATTATGTCGGGATTTTAGCGTGGTCTATCGGTCTTGGTGTTGCTTTAAAATTTAGTGATCCGCAGACGAAAAAAATATTCACAGATATAAGCGATGGTGTGTCAAAAATCGTGCAATTTATAATCCAACTAGCACCATTTGGCATATTTGGTCTTGTTAATTCTGCGGTGTTTGAAACAGGTGTAAATGCTCTTTTAGGATATGGGCAGCTTGTTATTGTTTTAGTCGCTGCAATGGGCGTTGTCGCTTTAATAGTAAATCCTATAATCGTGCTAATACTAACGCGCAAAAATCCATATCCGCTCGTCTTTACTTGCTTAAAAGATAGCGGTATAACGGCATTTTTCACACGCTCATCAGCTGCGAATATCCCTGTAAATTTAGCTCTTTGCAAAAAGCTTGGTATCTGTGATGAGTTAAGCTCTATTTCAATTCCACTTGGCGCGACTATAAATATGGCTGGAGCGGCGGTCGTTATCTCTATTTTAGCACTTGCAGGGGCGCACACTTTGGGTATCGAGATTAGCTTTGGCACAGCTCTTTTGCTATCTGTAGTATCGGCAGTGGGTGCTTGCGGGGCTAGTGGTGTGCCTGGTGGTTCACTTATGCTGATTCCGCTTGCTTGCTCGTTGTTTAAAATTCCAAATGAGATATCAATGCAAATAGTCGCCATCGGATTTATCATCGGCGTGATACAAGACTCAGTAGAAACAGCGATAAATAGCTCGACCGACGTGCTTTTTACGGCAGTTGCATCACAAATATCGCAAAAAGATTAGTGCAAATTTGATTAGATTTGCACTAATCTCACTTTAAAATTTAGCCAAATTTTAAATTTGGCTAAATAAAAGTTTAAATTTTTACTCAATCAAAATTTGCTATCAAATTTTTACAATTTTCTTTGGCAAAAGCTATTTTGTAAATTCGCTTAATGCAAAAATCGTCTTAAATCTAAGTATTTATTATTTTTAGAGCTATTGCATATCTTTGGTTTTATTAATTTGCGTTCTTTAAAATTTTAAATTTTTTATTGAGTGTTTTGTCTGTAGTGCCCAAATTCTGCCTAATCTGCTAAATTCCAATAGCGCGTATTAATTTATTTACAAAGCAGTTTTTACACCCTACATCAGCTATTTGTGGTTTTATTTACTGTACTTATAATTGTTGCTCTTTTACCAAAAAACAGCTCTATTAATCTTCTATCTCGCCACTAAATTTAGATTTTTTCAAATTTAGCAAAGATTATTGATTGCTTTTAAATTTTCTCTGTAAAATTTAAAAGCATATGGATATAAAAGCTATACGCAAAATTTTATTAAGCCACGTTGAGCCACACACAAATTTCAGCGCAGATTATGTAGAAAATTTCGTTTAAAATTTAGTCGTGCTGGGTTTTGATTTTGCATAAAATGAAATTTTGAGTGATAATTTCGCGATTTAAAAGGGCAAGATATACAAAAATATCTTGCAAATTTAAGTTATCTTTGAGTATAAAACTCATCTAATTTTTTACGGATTTTTGGCTTTTGCTCTTTAATCCTATAACCAAAAGGCAAAATAAGCGCAACACGCTTAACATCTGGATTTATACCTAAAATTTGATTAACATCGCGCTCAACAAAACCCTCAATCGGGCAACTATCAATACCCAAAAATGCCGCTGCATTCATCATATTCATCGCCGATAAAAAGCACTGAGCCTTCGCCCAGCCAAATACTAAATTCGGCGCTAAACCAACCTGCTCTAAGACCGAATTTATCGCGCCCATATAGGCTTTGTGAGCGTCTGAGTTTTTATCCATTCGGCGCGAAACCATACATAAAATATAGTCTGAATTTGGTGCTAAATCGCTAATTTTTGCATAGATTATTAGAAGTTTTGAAGCACTCGTAATTTGTGCTTGCCCCCAGCACGCCCCACGCAATTTCTCGCGCAAATTTTTATCTTCAATTAGCTCAAATTCCCAAGGCTCAAGCCCCAAAGACGAAGGCGCAAGGCGACCAGCCTCTAAAATTTGATCCCAATCACTATCACTTATCGCCCTATTTTCGTCAAAAATTTTGCACGCGTGACGAAACGCCAAAACATCGCCAAATGTCATTTTGTCTCCTTTGAATTAATCTGTTTTAAATACTTATAAAGCGCAATTATCTCATCTTTTGTCAAAAAATATGTCGGCATAATATCTTTTGAATCTAGCACCGCATCGGTAAATTCTTGCAACGAAAGCGCATTTATAGACGGTGTTTTAAACTCGGTTTCAAATAGCGTTTTTGAACTTTTATTAAAATCAACATATTTTGCGATCACCATGCCCTCACCTTTTTCGCCATGACACTTATTACACCCCACGCCACGCGGATTTTTATAGAGCATTTTTCCATATTCTATGTCGGTGATAAAATCTTTGCTAAATGCAAGTAAAAAAGTAAAAAATATAATACTAAATTTCATGAAATTTCCCATTTTTGGGCGAATGGTACTATAAATTAAATTTAATTAAATTTAAAGTTGGCTATTATTACGAACTTTTTTGAAAATTTTTAAGGATACAAAAAATGAAGCTAATTGATGGAAAATTGATCTCTCAAAAGACAAAAGATGAAGTTCGCGCAAAAGCGTTAGAATTAAGCGCAAAAGGCGTAAAACCAGGGCTTGCCGTGATTTTAGTAGGCGATGATAAAGCGAGCCAAACATACGTCGCAAGCAAAGAAAAAGCGTCTATCGCATGCGAAATCGCCTCTTTTATCTATCGTTTAAGCGCAGACACAAACGAAGAGACACTAATAAATTTAATAAAAGATCTAAACTCAAACGATCAAATAGATGGCATCTTAGTCCAGCTCCCGCTACCGCGCCATATTGATGAAAATGCAGTGCTAAAAGCAATCGATCCGCGCAAAGATGTCGATGGATTTAGCGCGGTAAATGTTGGAAATTTAGTTAGCGGATTAGATGGATTTGTACCTTGCACGCCACTTGGAATTATGCGATTATTCGCTGAATATGGAGTAGATTTAGAGGGGAAAAACGCATTAGTTATCGGGCGAAGTAATATAGTAGGAAAACCGATGGCAAATTTATTATTAAACGCTTCTGCGACAGTGACAATCGCGCACTCAAAAACGAAAAATTTAGCTGAAATTTCGCGCGCCGCAGATATCATCGTAGTAGCAATTGGCAGACCAAATTTCTTACACGCCGACATGGTAAAAGATGGTGCAGTCGTGATTGACGTAGGTATAAACCGCCTAGAAGATGGACGTTTAGTAGGCGATGTAAATTTCGACGAAGTCGCGCCAAAATGCGAACTAATCACTCCGGTTCCTGGTGGCGTAGGCCCAATGACAATCGCAATGCTTCTATCAAACACAATAAAATCAGCGCAAAAACGCCTAAAAGATAGCCAAAAATGATAGAAAAATTACGTAAAATTTGGAACTTTTTTGGCACTTGGACGGGCTCTGTTATTTTAGTGCTTGTTTTTATTATGTTTTTCGCGCAAGCATTTGTTATCCCTAGCGGTTCGATGAGAAATACGCTTTTAGAGGGCGATTTTTTATTTGGCAAAAAATACGTTTATGGTATCCCGATGCCACATATTCCATGGATTGAAAAGCCGATTTTGCCTGATTTTAGAGGCGATGGGCACCTAACGCGCGGAGATGATCCAAAGCGTGGAGATATAGTTATCTTTCGCTTTCCTCTAAATCATAAACAGCACTTTGTAAAGCGTCTTTTTGCAGTTGGTGGTGATGAGGTAATCTACACGCCGAGTGCGCTTTACCTGCGTCCGCACGAAGGAGATGAGTTTATTGATACAAATTTTAATAAAAGCGATATTGTCGTGCTTTTAGGAAAGAAATTTGTAAAAGAACCACTCAAATTTAAAGGAATTCACTACGAAAACGGACAAGAGTTTAAGCTATCAATCACAGCTAGTTTTAACGATCAATTTGCGATGAGTAGAATTTTTGTGAGCGAATTACCGGCTTTGGGCGATAATTTCAATGATTTTAACGCCTTTTATAAAATGGTAGAAAAAGGTAAATTTTTCATGATCGGCGACAATCGCGACAACTCAAACGACAGCCGTTTTTGGGGAAGCGTTGATTATTCGCTCATTGTTGGTCGGCCGTGGTTTGTCTATTTTAGCTTAGATGAAAACAGGCAAATTCGCTGGGATCGCGTCGGGCGTTTTGTAGATACTCTCCAAAATGAGAGTAGATTTATAAAGGGGGAAGAGAATGCAAATTAATCAAATTTACGTAGCAAGCGATCACGGCGGATACGGCGCAAAAGAGCTCACAAAGAAAATTCTATCTGATTT
>CAUTSW010000049.1:0-9516 GCA_963541085.1 uncultured Campylobacter sp. | reverse complement strand
TCGGTAACCAATCGCATAGATACAAATTGCTGCCGTAACTAGCCATATCGCATTTATGCTTTCGCCTTTGTGTAGTGCTAATGTCCCAAATGCAAAAGCGCCGATAATAGCGATAAAAAACCAGATAAATTTTGCCATTTTTAGCTCCTTGTTGTGAAAAATTTGGGCGTAATTCTATAACCTTTTTATTAAATAAAACTTAAAATATTTTTTTTATATTACTTATAATAAGTAAATTTTTGAGAAATTTTGTCTAGTGTAAATTTTAAAAATATTTAAATAGCCAGATTACAATGGCGCGAAATTTTTAGAAATTTAGCAAGGGAAATTTAAAATATGAATAGACGGCGGTTTATTGGTGCTTTGAAAATTTTAGGAATTGGTGGCGCGATTGGTTGTGGCGGTATCGGTGCATATGCTTTTAAACGTATGGGTCGCGCACCTAATTTAGATGATAAAATTTGTGGTGATGATAATGAAAAATGCGATATGAAATTTGATGAAATTTTGCGTCAAAATGGGCGAAATTTTCTTACTTCGAGTGATGATTATTATATTTTAAGTGACGATGAAAAGGCGCAAACTCGTTATGAAATTGGCGAAAATGACGATATTTTAAAGCTAAATCCTAGCTCAAATTTGATCGCTAAAGATGATAATGTTTCTAAAAATATAGATATGATAAACTCGCAAAATTTACACAAAAATCAATCTGTTAAATTAAATTTATCAGCTAGCGATAAGCTTGTCGCAAATCAGCAATCAAATAAAAACTTAGATAACCAAAATCAGCAAAGTAATACAAATAATTCTACTGATTTTACGTATAATTTATCACAACCTGCAAAGCAAATTTCAACTAAAATTTCTAACCAAATTCGCTCATATCGCATTTTGCACTCGCCAAATTTTAAAAATGGTGCATTTGTATCACAGCAATCAAACGAAATTTTAAACAAAAAACAAAATATTTTACGCACATGGTGGCGTTATTTTACTGCTGATACGTCGCGAGCTATCCCTAAAATGGTGCTTCCTACAATCAAAGAGTGCTATTTGAGTGCGCCTGAAAATTCCGTTACTTGGCTAGGACACTCTAGTTATTTCATCAAATTTGGTGGCGTAAAAATTTTGATTGACCCTGTTTTTTCAGATTTTGCGGCGCCTGTTTGGTTTGCAAATCGCGCATTTGCTGGGACGTCTATTTTTAGTGTGAAGGATTTTGGCGATATTGATATTTTAGCGATTACGCATGATCATTACGATCATTTAGATTATGCGACAATTCGCGCAATGCAAGGGCATTATAAGTGCCTAATTTGTGGGCTTGGCGTTGGAAGTTATCTTGAAAATTGGGGTGTGGCAGCTGAAAAAATTTACGAATTTGATTGGGGGCAGAGTGCGCGATTTGATGGATTGCAAGTGCATTTTACGCCTGGACAGCACTTTTCTGGGCGTGGATTTATGAGAAACGTTACTCTTTGGGGTGGCTTTGTTTTTGAAAACAATTTGCAACGTATTTATGTTAGCGGTGATACTGGATATGGCGCGATTTTTAGTAAAATTAGGGAAAAATTTGGCGGATTTGATTGGCTATGCTTGAGTGCGGGCAATATAATCTTGCGTGGCAAGGTTTGCATTCGCGTCCGCCGCTTACCGATAAAATTGCGCGTGAAATCGGTGCAAAACGCGTCATTGCAGGCCATAATAGTCGTTTTAGACTTTCAGCTCACCCGTGGAATGAGCCATATTTTGCAATGGAAAATTTTAGCCAAGATGGAGTGTATGAGTTGATGTATCCAAAAATAGGGCAAATCTGTCAAATTTATGGTGAAAACAAATTTGAAAAATGGTGGAAAAGCTAAAAATTTTGAGATGAAAATTCAAAATTTTTCTTATTTTTTTCAAAAAATTGCAGATTGTTTTAAAGAGTAAATTTGAAGCATTTTTACAAAGTTAAGAATTTGCACTCATATAGACAACATTTCAATTTTGCATGAGTGTAAATTTAGACTTTTAAAAATCCTTTTTAAAGACTATTTTATTAGCGCATTTTAGAAATTATGCCTTTAAAAAATTTGCTCAAATTTATTTAAAAATCTTAAAAGATAAATTTTTAAATAAAACATTACGCAAAGAAAAATGCAAAAACTCTCTAGAAATGACAAAAAAAGATCGTAAAATATCGAAAAAATTTAAAATTTCATGAGAATTTAGATTAAATTTAGCCTAAATTATCATTACAAATTATATTTTTTAAACCAACAAAGCTAAATATATTTTTATCATCTTCAAATTTATATTTAAGCTCTAATTTGTGTGCCTTTAAGACATTTTCCACGATATAAAATCCTAATCCAAAGCTGTTTTTGGCATTACTTCCTTTTGAGAATGGCTCTAAATAAAATTCAAGCTCTTTTTCTAGCTTTTCACCTTTATTCGCAAAACAAAGTGCATTTTCTCGCATAAAAATTTCCACTTTTTTATCTAATGAATATTTTATAGCATTATCGATCATATTTTTTACAGCTGTAGAAAATAGCTTAAAATCCACATTTAAAACCAAATTTTTATCAATATTTACCGCTACGCATTCGCGCTCTACCATTGAAATTTTAATCGCTTGATCTAATATTTCGCTCAAAAAGTGCCTATTTGTATCATATAATCCATAGCCTGATGTTATGCGTTCGATATTTGCTAGCTCGTTTATTAGATCTTCTAGCTTTTCAAAAACACCGATTAATCTAGTTTTATTTTTGCTCTCAGGCGTCATCTCAACAGAAATTCGCCCCTTTGTGATCGGGGTTTTTAGCTCGTGCATAATATTTCGTAAAAAAAGCTGGCGAGAATCATTTAGCTTTTTTATTTTGAGCGCGGCGTCGTAAAACGCTTGCGAAATTTCGCCGATTTCATCATTTGCGTCGCTAACATTTACGATATTCATCTCTCCGCTAGCAAATTTATCAATCTGCTTTTTTAGAGCGCGAAGCGGACGAAGTTTGCGAATAGTAAAGATATAGGTTATCAAAACGATAGAAAACACGATGCCAAAGATAATTTTTATGATGATGTAGCGATATGGCTGAAATTCATTATCTTTTAAAAGTGTAACTTTATCGTCGTGAGTGAGCTTTAAGAAATTTTGATTTTTGTAATTTAAAATCGCTGATGCGCCGATGTCACCTTCAATTTCTTCTAAAATTTGAGCATTTTTAATGATATCATTTTTCGTAATTACGTCTAAAATTTCTGGCATATCGAAATTTGCCACCTGCTTTTCGTACTCAGTTTTTGGGATTAAATCGTTCGCATAATATAAATTTGCGCGCGTAATTAGCGAATATTTTGTATTTAATTCGCGCTCATAATTTTGACGGTCATAGTCAATTAGCCAAAAAAACGCAAGCGAAATGCTAACTAGCGAGAGGATGAAAATAAATGTGATCGTGTAATAAATTGATGAGTGTTTCACTGAAAATTGCCTTGTGGTTTTTGAGCTTTTTAGGCTCAAATTCATTGTATTAGCTTGTATCCAACGCCTCTAATCGCGTGAATATAGGTCGGATTTTTTGTATCTTCGCCTAGTTTTGCACGGATGCGCCCGATGATTACGTCGATGCTTTTTGAGCTTGAATCTTCATTTATTGACGTGCAGTTATAAATAAGCTCATCGCGCGTGATTGCGCCACCTTCTTTTGTGATGAGATAGGCTAAAACGTCGTATTCGCCGATTGTCAAATTTAGCGGTTTGCCCTTAAAAGTGATGGTGTGTTCGTAGTGATTTAGTACGAGATCTTTTGTTTTTGGTGTGATTGTTCCACCGCCTCGGCGCAAGTTACTCTTAATTCGCGCAAGAAGCTCTTTTGGATCGTATGGTTTTGGTAGATAATCATCTGCGCCAAAGTCAAAAGCGTTGATTTTATCTGTTAAATCGTGGCGTGCCGATGAGATAATAATCGGCACCGAACTAAATTTACGTATCTCTTTGCAAACTTCTAGCCCATCAATTCCAGGCAAAGTTAAATCTAAAATCACAAGATCAAATTTCTCTAATTTTAAATTCGAAATTCCTAAATACGGATCGTCCGCCACACTTACTTCAAAATCAAAATTTTGTAGATACTCACTTAAAATTTCAGCTAATTCTGTATCGTCTTCTATCATTAATATCTTTTGCATTTTCCCTCCCTTTTGTTTTAAAATTTATGTCAAATTTAAGCACCAAATTTAGCCTATTTTATGACGATACCTTGTGGTATTTTGCCTCTAATTACCCAGACTAATTTTTTACCCTTTTGTTTAATTGCATCTTTAAAATCGCTGATACTTTTGATCTCTTTTTGTCCAACTTGAATAATAACATCATTTTTCATAAAGCCATAATCATCGGCGTCACTTTCGTTTTTAACATCACTTACGATAATGCCTTTTATATCATCGTCTATTTTTAGCGTTGTGCGAGTTTTACTATCTAGCTCTTTTACGCTAAGCCCAGCTATACCGCCGTCTGTGTCGCTTGTCGTGATTGTGATCGCCTCTTGTGCGATTAGTTTTACATCTGTTGTTTTTATCTCGCCGCCACGTTCATATGTGATTTTCAATTTTGAATCAGGTTTTTTTGAGCCTATATAATTTTTTAAATCATTTGCACTTTTTATCTCTTGATCGTCTATTTTGATAACTAAATCGCCGATTTTTAGTCCGGCTTTATCGGCTGGTTTTCCGCCCTCTACTTTTGAAATTAGTGCACCTTGTTTGTTTGTGTAAATTTCTTTTTGATCGCTTGTTAAATCGGCAATTAATACTCCGATAAATCCACGCTCAATCTTTCCATCGCTTACAAGTGCTTTTGTTACATCTTGTACCATATTTGATGGGATTGCAAAACCTATGCCGTTATTTCCGCCACTTCTGCTTAAAATCGCAGAATTTATTCCGATTAATGCACCGCGACTATCCACTAACGCGCCGCCTGAATTTCCAGGATTGATTGATGCGTCTGTTTGGATGAAATTTTCATATCTATTTAGACCGATATTGTTTTTATTTAGTGCTGAAATTATGCCTTGTGTGATTGTTCCGCCTACGCCAAATGGATTACCAATCGCAAAGACAATGTCGCCTTCTGTAAGTTTTGATGAATCTGCAAATTTAATCGGCAAGAGATCTTTTGCTTCAATTTTTACAATTGCTAAATCTGTTGTAGGATCTTTGCCGATTAGCTTAGCTTTATACTCTTTATTATCATCTAAGAGAGTAACAATTATCTCATCTGCCCCATCTATTACGTGATTATTTGTGACGATGTAGCCATCTTTTGAGATAATAACGCCAGATCCAAGAGAGGTGGCTTTACGCTTTTGCTCTTTTTGTGTTTGTGGAGCTTCAAAGCCAAAACCAAAGAAGTCCTTAAAAAATGGGTCATTAAAAAAATCTTGCATTTCATCATAATCTTGCCTGATTGTCTTTGTAGTTGAGATATTTACGACCGATTTTTTTGTATCGGCAATTGATGAGTGGTATGAGAGCACGACATTTTTATCAAAACCTGGATTTATGCGCGTGTAGTTGTTGTCTACGCTTTCAAATTCAATTTTTGCGCCAAAGAGTGAAACGCAAGCAAAAACAGAGAGATAAATTTTTTTCATTTGTAAATTTTCCTTTTTTAAAATTAAAAAAATTGCGCGCAATTATAAATTTGCAGGTTTAATATTTTTTTAATATTTTTCGTTAAAAAATTAAATAAATTTGCAAAAGTTGATTGATTATGGCTAAACTTTTAGATATAATCCACACTAAAACTTTTGCATAGCTTAGCTATAAAGTTTGAACGAAAAGAGGTAAAAATGAGTAGTAGTTTATATGAAATTTTAGGTGTTAATAGCGATGCCACACAAGATGAAATTAAGAAAGCATATCGCAAATTGGCGCGTAAATACCATCCTGATGTAAATAAAGATGCTGGAGCAGAAGAGAAATTTAAAGAGATAAACGGCGCTTATGAAGTTTTAGGCGACGAGACTAAACGTAAGCAATACGATACATATGGCGACTCTATGTTTGGTGGACAAAATTTTAGCGATTTTGCTAAAAATTCAGCAAACATGGACGATTTGAATGAAATTTTACGCTCTATGTTTGGCGGTGGCGCAAAATTTAAAGGCGGTTTTGGTAGTAATTTTGGTGGTTTTAGCAGTTTTAGCGGTTTTAGCGATGAGTTTGAAGATGAAGATTTAGACATTAATTATTCAATCGAAATTCCATTTGATACAAGCGTTACAGGTGGCGAAGAGAGTGTAAATTTAGGTGGCGAAAATGTAAAATTTAAAGTCCCAGCCGGAATAAAAGAAGACGAGCGATTAAGAATTAAAGCAAAAGGCAAAAAAAGCGCGTCTGGGCGTGTGGGAAATGCGATTTTAAAGATAAAAATCACGCCAAGTCAAATTTATGAACGTAAAGAAAATGATCTATATAAAAAGGTTGATATTCCTTTGAAAATTGCACTTTTTGGTGGCAAAATCAGCGTCGGAACATACCAAAAAGAGCTCACATTAAAAATCGCGCCAAACACCAAAAATGGGCAAAAAATTCGTCTAAAAGGCTATGGTGTAAAAGACCGCAAAACTGGTATTTTAGGTGACATGTATTTGACTACGAATGTCTTGTTGCCGGATGTAAATTTACTCCCGCAAGATGTGCGCGAAATTTTAGAAAAAAACCTATAACCTATAAAAGAATAAATTATGCAAGATTATGATGAACCGTTGTATTTGATAAGCATTGTCGCTAAAATCCTTAGCATTCATCCGCAAACTCTGCGCCAATATGAACGCGAAGGGCTTGTAGAGCCTGGGCGAACGGGTGGGAAAATGCGCCTATACTCAAAGCGTGACGTAGATCGTATAAAGATGATTTTACGTTTGACACGCGATTTGGGCGTAAATTTGGCAGGTGTTGATATTATTTTTCAATTAAAAGATCGCATAGAAGAGCATGAACGCACTATTGACGAACTTCGCGCGCAGATTGATAAGCTCTCATCTGTGACGAATAAATATCCAATTGTGCGAAAAAAGAGCAAATTTGATCTGATTTTTTATGATAATAAAGAGAAATTTTAGATTGATTTTTTTTTTTTTTTTTGAAAATTTATGGCTAAATTTTATCAGATGTTTAAAATTTTTGTTTACAAGTATTAATCAGTCTAATGAATAAAGTGCAAAATTACACTGCGATTTATACGAAAGATTGGTGAAATTTTGTAAAGATAGTGACATAAATTTGGTTAAAAATTTAACTGTTTTATTGATTGTTGGTGAGATTTGATACGGATTTTAGTTAAAAATCGCGCCATTTTAATGGATAAAAATTTGAGTATTTACTCGTTAAATTTTATTATACTTGATTGTTTAAGTGTTTTTTGTTTTTTTTGAATGCATAAAAAAGTGGTGTCCCGCGTAGGGTTCGAACCTACGGCCCTCTGATTAAGAGTCAGATGCTCTACCAACTGAGCTAGCGAGACATATAATTTAAAAGAGTTCGGATTTTATTACTTTTTATATGAAATTTAGCTGAATTTGGCGCAAAAATAGATAAATCGCAATCAAATTTTAAAGCTTAAAATAAATTACAAATTTTCAAAAGAACTTTAGAAAAATTCTCGAATGCTTCGCAGAAGATATAGTGCCATTAATTTAGAAATATTTAAATAAGATTTCTTTAAAAAAGTGTGTAAAATAAGTAAATTTAGCGTCGGACAAAAATAAAAGAGGAAAATAAAACTCAGATTTAAGATATAGCAAGATAATTAAATACCAAAATAGGCTGATTATCTATAAGCGCGGTTTTAAACACGCTTATAGTAAAGAAAATTCACAAATGACAACATTAGATAGCATTAATGCATACTAAATAAATTTAATCATTACATGTAAAATTTAGATTCGATACTAAAATTTAAATTAAAAACTTTGAAAATTGACAAGAGAAAATTTGATTATTTTTAGTTAAATCCAGAAAATTTTAACCTCAAATTTAAGATGCTTATAGTAAAAAATCACATCAAATTCATAGTTTAAATTAACGCGCATCAGTTTTTAAAAGTTCCACGCGCGTCAAAACGTCTCAAAAATAGTTCAAAATTTAACGAAAGTTTAAAATCAGGAGAAGAAATTCACCCCAAATTTTACGCGTCAAATTTAAACCCATCTCCTAAATAGTGTTTTCTTACCTGCTCATTTTGCGAGATTTCTTCCGCTGTTCCGCTACATAAAATTTCTCCATCTTTCATCACATAACCACGATCGCAAATCGCAAGTGTTTCACGCACATTATGATCGGTTATTAAAATGCCTATATTTAGTTTTTTAAGATCTCGAATGATATTTTGGATATCCGCCACAGCGATCGGATCAACCCCAGCAAACGGTTCATCAAGTAGCAAAAATTTCGGTGTAATTATGAGTGAACGCGCGATCTCACATCGTCTACGCTCTCCGCCAGATAGGCTCACGCCTTTGCGATCTTTGATGTGTGAGATGTTTAAAAGCTCAAGCATCTCATCGGTCTTTTCCAGCATCTGTTTTTTATTTGGAAAAGAAATTTGTGCCGCCAAAAGCAAATTTTCCTCCACGCTTAAATCCTTAAAAATGCTACTTTCTTGCGGTAGATAGCCGATTCCAGCGCGAGCGCGTTTATGCAGACTTAATCGCGTGATATTTTCATCATCTAATAAAATTTGCCCCTCACTAGCGCTAATAAGCCCACAAATCATATAAAAAGTCGTCGTCTTTCCAGCACCATTTGGTCCTAAAAGCCCGATAATTTCGCCACTTTGAATATTTATTGATACGTCTTTAATAATTCTTGTTTTTTTGATTGTTTTTTTTAAATTTAAAGCTTCTAATTTATGCATAAAATACCTCGTATTTGCGCTTGTTTTCTGAAATTTGTGCTGTTATTTTTACTATATAAAAATTCATTTCGTATTTTTTTAACGCTTTTATCAAATTATCATCGCCCCATTCAATAAGGTGAAGTCCATCTTCAAAAATGTTTTCAAATAGCCCATTTTGCGTGATTGCGTTAAAACCGACTCTGTAAATATCATAGTGATAAATTTCGCCGTAATTTTGCATTAGAGAAAATGTTGGCGAGCTCACAGTATCTTTAAAACCGCGAGATTTAGCGATCGCTTTTACGAGCGTAGTCTTACCGCAAGCCAAATTTCCTTGTAACAAAACAATGCCCGTTTTTGGCAAAATTTGCACCAAATTTAAGAGCTCATTTTCACCTAAAACAGCTTCAAATTTCTTTTGCATATTTTTCTTGTTCGGTTTTTGGGATTGTGCGATTTTGTGGGATTGCGATGACTTCAAATTTAGCCGTGCGGGTAATAAATTTGATCTCAATTATATCGCCTATTTTGACATCTTTTGCCGGTTTTGCTACCGCGCCATTTATGCTAACAACGCCACTTTTGCACATATCTTCGGAGATTGCGCGACGTTTTGT
>CAUTSW010000048.1:0-10160 GCA_963541085.1 uncultured Campylobacter sp. | reverse complement strand
TTAGAGATGAGTTTGGGCTATTTAGTGCGATTGAATTTTTCAATCAAATGTTAAATATTAAAAATGATGAGAAAAAATTTATGTATTTTAGCGATGATTTTCGTGAAAATGAGACGAAATTTCGCCTTGATAATTTTAGAGTGTGTCTTTATAGAGCGAGTGAATTTGAAAATGTATTGCAAAATTTGGGCGCAAAAATAGTGAAATTTGATGCTTTTAATAAGAGTTGCGGGCAAAAATTATTCGGTTTTGATGATGAATATGCACTAAAATTAGCCAGCGATGTGCTTTTTAGCGCATATGATGCGGGGTGTGATTTTTTGGTTGTCAATGATAAAAAGGCGTTTGAAATTTTAGATGGAAAATCTGATGAAATTATGCGATTTTACGGGCGCGATTTGGAGAACTTTTTTATCGTTTCTACGAGTGAGCTTTTTGAGCTTTTGTGCGGAAAAAAGGTAGAAAGTTTTAAAAATCATAACTTAAAAGTGCGATTTTAAGGGACAAATTTGCACTTAATAGACGTTGTAATAGCACTACAAATCGGTGCGCTAATTGGTTGGATTTTTACAAATTTGAGAAAAAATCAGGCGGATTTTATTAAAAATATTTTTATCGGTGCGATCGGTGGATTGCTTTTTTGTGCTCTTTGTTTGATAATCGTTTTAATATTTGACGCAAATTTAAATCAAATTTTATTAGATATTTTTAGCGCATTTTGTGGTGCGATTTGCGCTTTATATCTATCAAGGAAATTTTAATGGAAATTTATATTTTTGCCGTTGTTGGCGTGATATTTTTGATTGCTATTTTTTTATTATCATTAAAAAATGCAAAACTTAGGACACAAAATGAAATTCTATCGCAAAATCTTACTGAATTAAATACAAATTTTACTCAAATTTCACGCTCAAAAAATGAGCTAGAAAACAAGCTTTGCGCAAAATCACAGAGTGAATTTTCACTCAAATCATCTCTTAATCAAGTAGAACAAAAGCTAGAAAACGCGCAAATTTCACTAGAACAAAAGAGCATGCAAATTTCAAATTTATCCGCGCAAATCGCCGTTTTACAGGAAAAAGAGCGCGATTTTAATGCAAATTTTACCACGCATTTTGCAAAAATAGAGCAAGATAGAGCGACTCAAAAAAGTGAAATTTTAAAGTCATTTGATATGAAATTTGCCGAAATTTCAGCCAAAATGTTAAACGAAAATAGCCAAAATATGGCGCAAACTTCACAAAATATCATAAAAAATACGCTTGAAAATCAGCTCATTCCACTTAAAAACGAGATAGAAAAATATCAAAAACAAACGAGCGATTTAAATATGATTTTTCGTGCAAATTTTGACGGACTAAAAGATCAAACGCAAAATATCTTGCGCGAGGCTTCAAATTTAGCAGACGCGCTAAAAAATAATAAAAAATCAGCTGGAAATTGGGGTGAAATTCAGCTTGATCGCGTGCTAGAAAGTAGCGGTTTGATCCTTGGCGAAAATTATCAAAAACAAGTCGTTTATAACGATGAAAATGGCAGTAGGAAAATCATTGATGCGCTTGTTTTTTTCGATGAGAAAAAGCGCGCGATTATCGATGCAAAGTGTTCGCTTGTGAATTTTACCGCGTTTTATAATGCAAACAGCGATAGTGAACGGGCGGAATTTGCGCGGAATTTAGCGCATGATATCAAAAATCATATCGATACTTTTGCGTCGAAAAATTACGGCGAATATAGTGGGACTTTTGAGTATGTTTTTATGTTTATTCCAAATGAAAATATACTCTCAACCGCGCTAAATGCGGACTTTTCTTTGTATCAATATGGCTATGAAAAGGGTATTTTTATCACTACTCCGCTAACGCTTTTGATGGCATTAAAGACGATTTATATATGCTGGAAAAATTTAAAAAGCGATGAAAACGCGATGAAAATTTTTGATGAAAGCTCGAAGTTGCTAGATAAAATCAGCGACTTTTTAAGCAGTTTTGAAAAGGTGCAAAACAATGTAAATACGCTAAACTCATCGCTAGAAACAGCCGCCAAACAACTATTTTCAGGGCGCGGAAATATCGTAAAAAGGTGCGAAAATTTAAGCTTGCTTGGGGCGAAAAATAGCAAAAAAATAGAGTTAAAAAATAGCGCAAATTTAAGTTCGCTCGGTCTTGATGAGAGTTGAATATTTTGAGATTGTTTTGCATAAAAATGCAAGATTTGCAAATTGGCTTTTAGGTTGGTGCTAAATTATGATGAGAGATGGATTTTATTTTTATATAAGTGCAAAATAATTTAGATTATCAAAAATCTGCAGCGAATTGGTAAAATTATGGCAAAGTTCATTGCAAAAATAAGATTTTAGGCAAGTTTGATTGTGGTTTAAGAAAAATATCGCAGCAAATTTAAATATTAGATTAAGACAGATTGCTAAGCTTTCAATGGTAAAGCAAATTTATTTATTTGTGAAATTTTAAAATTTATATTCGAGAAAACTTAAAGTTCTATAAGAATTATGTCTGTTTCTAAATTGTAGAAAAATAATCAATAAAACAACAAAAATTTTTACGTTTAAAGAGTGCAAAAAATGGGTAAATTTAGTAGCTAGATTTTTAAATCCGACTAAAAATTTCGCCTTAAATAAAAGCTATTTTAATGCATGATAGGCGCGAAAAAAACGAAATCAAAACGCCTATATTTGTTTAAATTTGCCAACACAAAAAATTCCGTCTAGCTAACCCATCTTGACTTAATTAAACAAAATGGTAACTTTATCCAAGATAACTAAAACGTGAAGCAATCCCTATTTATGTGGCATTTAAAACTAGAAAAATCACGATTTATAGCGATATTTTAGAAAGCTTATAAAGGCTCATAAAACCTTAGTGTATTGTTAAATAAAACTCTCAAAGAATAAATTTAATTTCTGGCTGTTATGATAAATCATGTCAAAAAGTGCAATGTGTATTTAAAATATAAACTACTTTATAAGCTTAAAATTTGCTTTAAATAATTGAATAAATATGTTTGCAAAGTGGGCGCAATTAAATTGATGTTTGCAAAATTGAGCGGTTGAATTTATACTTTAGGGCGGATGCAAATGGCAGACAAAGCCGTATTTTATCACCAGTGTCTGTTTTATGTAGCTTGGATGTTTTAAAAAGCGATGATTTGTGGATGTCTGGCTCTTGGAATGGTGTTTGAATTAGTTTGAATGAAAATTTCTAATTAAATTTTAGATTAGATAGAACTAAATTTTTTAATTAAATTTAGATTAATTTTAAATAAAAATCGCGCTGGGTTTTAAATTTATAGCCAAAATTTATATCATAATTATTATATGTGCAATCATATAGTCAAATTTAGATGGCGATTACTGCGAAACGCAAACAAATTTCTAGCCAAATTTTGATAATTTTATTTAAATTTCTAGCCAAATTTAATTTTGAATTCTTGTTTAATTTTGGTTTTTTGATTCAAACTTGCCAAAAACTTTTATTGAATTTAGATTGTTTGGTATTTTAAAGAGTTATTTTTGTTATTTTAGCTAGGTTTGATCGGCTGCTGTTTGGTTTTGTTTGGTTTGATTGATTTTTGGCGTTGTTGGCTTAAATTTGCTTTGTTTTGGTTGCTGACTTTAAAATTTAATTTGAGCTTTTTAATGAAAATCTTATAGGCTGTCTTAAAGACATAAATTCTAAACTGAGTTAATAAAATAATCTCAAAAAAAGATTTAATAGGGATTAATTCCCTATTAAATAGATTTTTTTAAGAAGGTTTGAAAGGTTTTGTAAGATATCTTGTTATAAACGAAGATATCTTACAAAATTTATATCACAAGCCACCAAAATCAACAAAAGAAAATACACCTCAAATAGATTTGAGTCAAATTTTAATTGAAATTTAAAGATATTTTTGATGAAAATTTACTTATTAAAAACCAAAAAAATATTGCAAAAGCTTGCTTTATATAGCTGTTCAAATCTGCATATAAACAGATGAAAGAGGTATCTTAATCATCTCATAGCGACCGCCATTTATCAAATTTACCTAAAAATTTATAGTAGATTTGCTATGTAAAAATTTGCGCGCTGGGTTTGAAAAATTTATAAAAAAAGAGAGTAATTTAATGCAAATAGAGCCAAAAGATAAACATAGCAAATTGAAATTTTTCACGCAGGTTATTACGCTTTTAATTTGATAAAAATTTAAAGAAATTTTTCCCACAAATTTACCCAAAAACCCACAAATTTCTAGGTGTTTTTGGCGTAAATTTTAATTTGTATATTAAATTTTTGAGAGAATTTCGATATCAATTATCTTATCGCCTTGTCTTATCGCATCTAGCACTTTTAGCCCATCCTCACCCATCACGCGCCCAAAAATCGTATGTACGCCATCAAGATGAGGTTGTGCGCTGTGGCAGATGAAAAACTGGCTTCCGCCTGTATCGCGCCCAGCGTGAGCCATAGATAATGACCCGCGCTCATGACGATTTACCTGTCCATCACACTCGCATCTTATTCGCCAGCCAGGACCTCCAGTGCCTGTGCCATGCGGGCAACCACCTTGAATGACAAAATTTGGTATCACTCGGTGAAAATTTAGTCCCTTATAAAAGCCATCTCGCGCTAAAGTCGCAAAATTTAGCACGGTTTGCGGCGCATCATCTCCAAATAACTCTATTTTCATATCGCCTTTTTGAGTGTGAATCACGCAAAATTTCGCCTCATTTAAAGCGGTCGCATCTAGCTCGTAAGTTTTTAATTTTTCCATTTTTTCTCCTATTCAATATTTGTAAAAACAGCTACAACATCATCATCATCATCTAATCTATCAAGCAAAATTTCTATCTCATTAAGCTGTTCGTCGCTAAAATTTTGCTTTGTATTTGGAACAAATTTAAGCGCACCGCTGACTATTTCAAGCCCTAGTTTTTCGATACCTTCGTTTAATGAGCCAAAGCTCTCATAATCGCCATAAATCACCAAAGTTTCGCTAGTTTCGCCTTTGTCATTAGCAAATTCATTTGTTTCTAGCTCGCTCATACCAAAATCAATTAGTTCTAATTCTAGCTCATCAATCTCTTTATCATCTGGCTTTTTTACCTCAAAAACCGATTTTCGCGAAAACATAAACGACAAGCTCCCGCTAGGCAAAAACTCACCATTTGCTTTATTAAAAATCGATTTTATATTTGCGACGGTGCGAGTTGGATTATCCGTAGCGCACTCCACGATTATAAGTGCGCCATGAGGGGCTTTACCATCGTAATGAATCGTTTTGATATCATTGCTATCTTTGCCATTTGCGCGTTTGATTGCTGCGTCGATATTGTCCTTTGGCATGTTTTGCGCTTTAGCGGTTGCGATTGCTGTGCGGAGCTTTGGATTCATATCAGGATCGATTCCGCCCTCTTTTGCCGCGATTGTGATTGCTTTGCCTAATTTTGGAAAAAGTTTGCTCATCTTTCCCCATCTAGCCTCTTTTGAGGCGCGTCTATACTCAAATGCTCGTCCCATAAATTTATCCTTTCAAATAATTTTGTTTTCTAATCTGCCCAAACTCTCAATTTCGCAGACTACTTTGTCGCCACTTTTTAGAAATTTCGGCGGATTAAAACCCATACCAACACCGCTTGGCGTACCAAGAGAGATGATTGTTCCTGCTTTTAGCGTCATTGCGTTAGATAGCTCGGCGATAACTTGATATTCATCAAAGATCATTTCGCTTATATTTGCATTTTGGCGAAGTTCGCCATTTACGTATGATTTTATAGCTAAATTTCTACTTTTTAGCTGTGTTTGTATCGCTGGTCCCATCGCACAAAAGTCATCTAAACTCTTGCCAAAATACCACTGTTTATGGCGATTTTGCAGATCGCGCGCACTAAAATCGTTAAAAATCGTGTAGCCAAAAATATAATCTTTCGCATCTTTTGCGCTCACATTTTTGGCGTCTTTGCCGATGATTATTGCAAGTTCTGCCTCATAATCTAGCGAATTTGTAACATCAAAATGCCCGTTAATTTTCGCGCCGCTGCCATTGATAAAGGTTGCACGTTTGGCAAAATAGACAGCGTGTTCTCGTTTGCCATCAAACTCTTTGTTTTTAAATTTATAAGATTCTTGCGCATGGGCAAAATAATTTATCCCAAGACAGATGATATCGCCATTTGCGCGTGTCATAGGTGCTAAAATTTCGATCTCATCGCGTGCTATTCCGCCAGTTTTTTGCGAAAAATATTCCAAATTTTGCAAATCATTTTGCGTATAATTTTGCACGAAATTTAGCATATCATCAAATTTTACCCCCGCTTCTACAAAGCTAAATACACTTCCATCGGCACCAATAACGCCTAAAATTTGCCTATTTTTCTCGCTATTTTTTTTAAAAGTAATAAGCTCCATTTTTGTGCCCTACTTTTTAAGCTTTAAAATTTTTAATCAAATCAGCAAGCAAAAACGCCACTTCAAGTGCTTGATCTGCGTTTAATCTTGGATCACATTGCGTCTCATAACGCTCGCGCAAACTCTCTTGTGTCACCTTAAATACACCACCCGTGCACTCTGTGACATCTTGTCCAGTCATTTCTAAATGAATGCCGCCAGGTATCGTCCCTTCAGCGCGATGAATTTCAAAAAATCGCTTAATTTCACTCATCACCATATCAAATTCGCGCGTTTTGTAGTTGTTTGTAGTTTTGGTTGTGTTGCCATGCATCGGGTCGCTACTCCATAAAATTTCACGCCCTTCACGCTTAATTTCGCGCAAAATTTTAGGTAAATTTTCACCAATTTTATTAGCCCCCATACGCACGATCACGTTTAATCGTCCAGCTTCATTTTGTGGATTTAGTGCATCGCAAAGACGCAAAATTTCATCAGCTGTACCATTAGGTCCGATTTTTACACCTAAAGGATTTTTAATCCCGCGTAAAAACTCAACATGCGCCTCATCCACCCCGCGGGTACGCTCACCAATCCAAAGCATATGCGCAGAGCAATCATACCACTCGCCAGTTAGGCTATCTTGGCGCGTAAGAGCCTCTTCATAAGGCAAAAGCAACGCTTCGTGCGAAGTGTAAAATTTAGTCTCTGTTAAATTTGGCGTATTTTGCGCGTTAATCCCGCATGCTTCAATAAATTTAAGCGCACCATTTATCTCTTTTACAAGTTTTTCAAATTTATCATTGGCTTCAGCGCGCCTTGCAAAGCCTAAGTTCCACTTATTTATCTCGTGCAAATCTGCAAGCCCCCCACGTGCAAACGCACGAAGTAAATTTAGCGTACTAGCACTTTGATGATATGCATCAATCATACGCGCAGGATCTGGCACACGCGCACTCTCTTTAAATTCAAAACTATTTATTATATCGCCACGATAACTTGGAAGTTTAACACCATCAATCTCTTCAAAATCGCTACTTCTAGGCTTTGCAAACTGCCCAGCGATGCGACCGATTTTCACCACAGGCGACCCGCCAGCAAACGTCAAAACGACAGCCATTTGCAAAATCACCTTAAACATATCACGAATATTTGTCGCCTTATAATTTGCAAAACTCTCCGCACAATCGCCGCCTTGAAGCAAAAAACTCTTTCCATGTGTAGCGTTTGCGAGTTCACTTTTTAGGCTTCTAGCCTCTCCTGCAAAAACAAGCGGAGGCAGAGTACAAAGTCTCTCACACACATTCTCAAGTGCGATTTTATCGGGGTAGGTTGGCTGTTGTTTGATGGGAAAATTTCGCCAAGTTTGTCTATTCCAAGTCATTTTTAAACCTTTAAATTTTATAAAAATCCGCGATTCTATCCAATTTTGTCTTAATTTTAAAAAATTTGGCTAAAATCTGCGCCTAATTTTTTAAAAAAGGTCAAATTTTATGGAAAAAAATAGCAAATTTGGCGGTCTAATCATCGGAATTTTGACATTTTTCATGTGGGGATTTTTCCCAATGTATTTTAAGATGTTAGATGGAGTGGGAGCTGGGGAAATTTTAGCGCATAGGATCATCTGGTCGGTTATATTTTTAAGCATAATTTTAGCCTTTACACACAGATTAAAAAATATAAAAAGGATAATTTTTTTCGAGCCAAAAATTTTGCTCGGATTAATGGTAAGCGGCGCGCTAATTGCGACAAATTGGGGCGTTTATATCTGGGCGATAAATCAAGGGAAAATTTTAGAATCTTCGCTAGGATATTTTATAAATCCGCTCATGTCGGTGCTTTTGGGCGCGTTAATTTTAAAAGAGAGACTAAATTTCGTTGCAAAAATCAGCATTTTCATCGTATTTTGTGCCGTTTGTGTGCAAATTTTTGCGCTTGGGACTTTGCCTTTTATTTCGCTTGTGCTTCCGACTTCGTTTGCGCTTTATGGGCTTGTGAAAAAGAAAATTATCGTTGGCGCAATGGAGGGGCTCTTTGTAGAGACGCTCGTTCTTAGCGGTGTTGCGCTTATTTTTGTCTGCAATTTGCAAGCGCAAGGCACAGGGCATTTTGCGCCGAATTTAAATGGATTTTTACTGCTTTTTAGCGGGGTTATTACGATTTTACCGCTCATTACGTTTAACATAGCGACACGCAAACTTAGCCTTGGGACTTTGGGGCTTTTGCAATACATTTCGCCAACTATTCAAGCGTTAATCGCGGCGTTTTATTATGGTGAAAATTTAGATTGGTATAAAATCGCTAGTTTTTGTTTGATTTGGTTTGGGATTTTGCTTGTTTCTATTGATGGAATTTTGCGCGCCAAGAGCTAAAACAAAGTGCTATCATCGCATTTTTTATTTCAATACGTAATAATTTTAGCCATTAATTTAAATTTGACCTAACAAAAATTTAATGCAAACTAAGTTATTCTTAAATCCGTAAAAATAGCTAAAACTATCAAAATTATAATCTTTAAAGAGTATTAGAAAATGGGCAATTTTGGCGTAGAAACACTGTTTAATAACGCTAGAAAAATCTCCATTCTAAGAATAAATTTATCCATGTAAATAGCATTGAAATTTTATGATACTAACGAAATTTAAATAGATAAAAAAATAAAATTTCTCAATTAACTTTTTAGAGTGCGAATTAAAAACAACAAAGACGCTAAAAAATAATAATGAAAATTCGTTTGAGTCTTGTTAAAATTTGATTTTATATAAAATTGAAATTTAATTTATCAGTAAAAAATTCAAATTAAATCAGCTTAATTAATTATATCTAAATTACACACTCGGCGTAAAATTTATAATTTTTCATAAAATAATACATAAAATTACACATAATTTAGCAAATTTTACTTGGTCAAAATTTGCTAAAATTTCAGCCAATATATACAAATTTTAAAAGCAAAAATTTAGAACTTTATGCTATTCATCTCTTCAAATTTCAAACACGAACTCTTTTCGCCTAATTCACATGCTTTTTCGTGAAATTCTTTGGTTTTAAGCAAATTTTGTTTGACAATAAAACCTTTTTCGTAAATATCAGCCAGCTTCACACACCCATCAGCCAAACCAAATTCGCACGCATTATTAAAAAACTCAACAGCCTTTTTGTAATCTTGCGCAATCGTCTTGCCTTGCGTATATAAAATGCCCAATTTCATGCACGCTTGAGCATTTTTTAAACTACAAGATTTTTCGTAAATTTCTTTTGCGAGCTTTCTCTCTTCTTTTTCCACACTGTTTTCATATAAATTAGCAAGCTCAAAACACGCCAAATCGCAATCTAACTCACACGCGCGGTTAAAATTTACAATCGCGCCTGTTTTATCGCCAGTTTTTTCAAGCAAAAGCGCGAGCAAGTAACAGCTTTTTTTATCCTTTTTATCACATAGCATTTGATAAAAATGTTGCGCTTTTTGTGCTGATTTTTCTACGCCCTCACCATTTTCATACATGTATCCTAAATATCCACATCCTGCGAGTTTTATTTCATTGCAATTACGCAAAAACGTATCAAATGCAAATTTGGCATCTTTTTTTACGCCTTTACCATCTTTGTGTAAAATCGCCAAATTTACACACCCCTCTTCTAAACCATTTTCGCACGCAATCTTTGAATAAACTGCGCTTTTTGCGTAGTTTGCATCGTTTCCATTCTTTTCAATAGAACTTTTCATATAAAATTCGCCAAGCTTATAACAAGCCCACGCATAGCCATTTGTGCATG
>CAUTSW010000047.1:0-10267 GCA_963541085.1 uncultured Campylobacter sp. | reverse complement strand
CCCACACTTGCGGGAGGATAAAATATGTGATTTTTGCGCTTATGCCAGCTTGTTTTAGGGCTTTTGCAAGCGGAATATTAAACGCAGGAGAGTCGATTAAAAGCACCGCGTCGCACTCACGCGCCATCTTTACTAGCGCTTTTAAGGCACGCTTGGCTTTTAAAATCAGTGGTAAAATTTCAAAAAATCCCATCGCGGAAAATTCACTACTTTTTGCATATGGTGATCCAAATTTTTCATCAAAAATCCCGCAAATTTCATAATCTTTGAGCTCTTTTAAAATTTCACCTAAATGTAAATTTGCTGATGGTTCTAGCGCAGATATTAGAAGTTTTTTAGCCATTTTTGTCCCGAAAATTTTTTGCCGATTATAACAAAGTATGATAAAATAGGGGCTAAAAAAGGCAAAATTTTGAAAGAAATTCTTATTACAAATGATGATGGTTATGAGGCGCGCGGGATTTTAGAGCTGTCTAAAACTCTAAGCAAAATCGCAAATGTGCTAGTTGTTGCGCCATCGCAGGAAAAATCAGCCTGCTCGCATTCGCTTACGCTTACAAAACCTTTGCGTTTTATAAAAGTGCGCGATAATTTTTTTAAATTAGACGATGCAACTCCCGCAGATTGCGTCTATTTGGCACTTCACGCGCTGTATAATAAAAAGCCTGATTTGATAATCTCTGGCATAAATCATGGCGCAAATGTGTGCGAAGATATCACCTATTCTGGCACGTGCGGAGGCGCGATGGAAGGGGTTTTGCAAGGAATTCCATCCATTGCTATTTCGCAGTTTTTTAATAATAATTCTCTTGATGAGCTTGGATTTGATTTAGCTTGTGAAATTTCGTTAAATTTGGTAGAAAAAATATTGCAAAAAGGCTTTCCCTTAGATGAGAGAAAATTTTTAAATTTAAATATACCAGCCGTTAGCAAAGCCGATTTTAAGGGACTTTGCGTCGCTAAAGCGGGAGAAAAAATTTATCCAAACGAGGCATTTTGTAATACGAATCCGCGCGGATATGAATACTACTGGCTAGGGCTTGCGAGCATGCTTTTTGATGCTAAAAAAAATCACGATAGCGATATCGCGCTTTTAAATGATGGTTTTGCGACTCTTACGCCAATACAGCTAAATTTGACCGCATTTGATGAGATTTTAAGGCTTGGAAAATGGATAAATTTATAGATAAAAGTATGCAAATTTTAAAGCAAAATTTAGATGCAAACGCGCAAAACCCAGCGCGAAATTTAGATTTAAGCGATGAATTTGCGATAAAGCTAGAACAAAATTTAACTAAAAATTTAGTTTTTAATGAAAAATCCGATAAAAATTCAGACAACAAGGATAAATTCGCCGATGAAATTTCAGCCAAAACAGAAGAAATTCAAGATCGTTTTACCCGCTCACGCGCACTTTTTGGCTTAAATTTTACAAAATTACAAAACGCTCGTGTTTTGGTATGCGGTTGTGGTGGTGTCGGCGGAGCGTGCATAGAGGCTCTTTATCGTTGCGGGGTAGTAAATTTAAGCGTGATTGATTGCGATATTTTTGAAATTACAAATCAAAATAGGCAGTTTGGTAGCGAAAATTTAGGTGTAAAAAAGTGTGATTTTTTTGCAAACAAATTTGATGGAATTTCGCCGATCTTTTCAAAAATAGATGATGAGTTTATGGCTAAATTTGACTTTTCGAAATTTGATTTTGTAATTGATGCAATAGATGATATACACGCTAAAATTGCGCTTGCAGATATTTGTTTTAAGAAAAAAATTCCATTTATTAGCTCTTGTGGAAGCGCAAAAAGATTAAATCCTGCAATGATCGAAATTTGCTCGATTTGGAAAACTTGTGGCGATCCATTTGCTAAAAAAATTCGCTATGAATTAAAAAAATTACCATATAAAATCGACTATCCAGTCGTATTTTCGCGCGAAATCCCACAAACAAAATCAATGGGAAGTTTTATGGGTGTAACAGCTAGTTTTGGAATGTTTTTGGCTAGTTTTGTTGTCCAAAAACTCATTGAGAAATAATAAAGTTTAGCTATATAGACTAAACTTTATTAACAAAAATTAGTAAGAATTTGTAAATTTCTATTGACAGTAAATGAAATTTAACCTATAATTTCGTCACTCAAAAAAATGAGTGCTAATAATTGAGTAAAATCCAAATCAAATTTAGAAAGGGAAACAAATGAAGTTTCAACCACTTGGAAAACGCGTTTTAATTGAACGCGAAGAGGAGACAAAAACTACTGCTTCTGGCATTATTATCCCAGATAACGCTTCAAAAGAGAAGCCATCAATCGGCAAAATCGTCGAAATCGGCAAAGAGTGCGAGGGTGTAAATATCGGCGATCAAGTCGCATTTGCAAAATACTCAGGTAGTGAAATCACATTAGAAGATAAAAAATATCTAATCCTAAATTTAGAAGACGTTTTAGGCGTAATTAAATAAGAAAGGCAAAAAAATGGCAAAAGAGATTAAATTTTCAGATGATGCTAGAAATCAGCTATATGCTGGTGTTAAAAAACTAAACGACGCGGTAAAAGTTACAATGGGACCGCGCGGTCGCAACGTGCTAATTCAAAAAAGCTTTGGCGCACCAACAATTACAAAAGATGGCGTTAGCGTTGCAAAAGAGATTGAATTAAAAGATACTATCGAAAATATGGGTGCATCTTTGGTGCGTGAAGTTGCTAGCAAAACAAACGATCAAGCAGGTGATGGCACTACAACAGCTACCGTTTTGGCTCACGCAATCTTTAAAGAGGGTCTTCGCAACATCACAGCTGGCGCAAATCCTGTCGAAGTAAAACGCGGTATGGATAAATTTGCAGCAGCCGTTACAGAAGAGTTAAAAAAATCAGCAAAAAAAGTGAGCGGAAAAACAGAGATCGCGCAAGTTGCGACAATTTCAGCTAATAATGATAGCTCTGTTGGTGATCTAATCGCAGAAGCGATGGAGAAAGTCGGCAAAGATGGCGTAATCACCGTTGAAGAAGCAAAATCTATCAATGATGAATTAAATGTTGTTGAGGGTATGCAGTTTGACCGTGGATATTTAAGCCCATATTTCATCACAAACGCTGAGAAGATGCAAGTAGAGCTTAGCTCGCCATTAATCTTGCTTTTCGATAAAAAAATCGCGAATTTAAAAGATTTACTACCTGTTCTTGAGCAAGTTCAAAAAACAGGCAAACCGCTTTTAATAATCGCAGAAGATATCGAAGGTGAGGCGCTTGCAACTTTAGTTGTAAATAAACTTCGTGGCGTGCTAAATATCAGCGCGGTAAAAGCTCCTGGTTTTGGCGATCGCAGAAAAGCGATGTTAGAAGATATCGCGATTTTAACAGGTGGCACAGTTGTTAGCGAAGAGCTTGGTAGAACATTAGAGAGCGCAAATTTAAGTGATCTTGGACAAGCTGAGCGCGTTGTAATTGACAAAGATAACACAACAATCGTAAATGGCGCAGGTGAAAAAAGCGCAATTGATGCTAGAATTTCACAAATCAAAGCGCAAATCGCAGAGACTACAAGCGATTATGATCGTGAAAAATTGCAAGAGCGTTTAGCTAAATTAAGCGGTGGCGTAGCGGTTATAAAAGTAGGCGCAGCAACCGAAACAGAGATGAAAGAGAAAAAAGACCGCGTAGATGATGCGCTAAATGCGACAAAAGCAGCGGTTGAAGAGGGCATCGTAATCGGCGGTGGTGCAGCACTTGTAAAAGCTGGAAAACGTGTAAATTTAGATCTAAAAGGCGATGAAAAAATCGGCGCAGATATCGTTAGACGTGCTCTTTTTGCACCGCTTCGCCAAATTGCTGCTAATGCTGGATTTGATGAGGGTGTGGTCGCAAACGCTGTTTTTGAGTCAAAAAATACAGACGAAGGCTTCAACGCAACAAGTGGCGAATATGTTGATATGTTTAAAGCTGGAATTATCGATCCAGTAAAAGTTGAGCGTATCGCGCTACAAAATGCGGTTAGTGTTTCAAGCTTGCTTTTAACAACAGAAGCAACGGTAAGCGATATCAAAGAGGATAAGCCTGCTATGCCAGCGATGCCTGATATGGGCGGAATGGGTGGCATGGGTGGCATGATGTAGGTCAAATTTACCACTTTTTAAACTTAAATTCCTTGAACTTTAAACTCCTTGGCTTGGCTAAATTTGCCAAGCCTTTTTATATTTTTTCCCAAACAAACACTTTGTTTTAGCACAAATTTATGTTAGAAATTTTAGATTAAATTTGGCTAGAAATTTGATTGTATTGCATAAATAATCGTGGTATAAATTTGGTTTTGCTTTTTGTAAATAGGAATTTAAAATTCAGCACGATTTTAACTAGAATTTAATCCCATTTTAAGAGTTAAACGCCTAAAAATCATCACTTTTTTAAGACATCTAAGGTACAAAATACTTACTAGTGATAGTTGCTCTACTTTGCAAACTTATTTACAAAAAGCAAATTCAAATTTCAGTTTTTTAATTGAAATTTTACAAAAAAGCTTTTATTTTTAGATAAAAAACGAATGATGCAATTTTGGATAATTTGTGGCTTGTGATGATTTGCATTCTCTTTGTTGGCATTTTGATGATGTTTTTTATATTTTGCAAATTTCTATATTTTGATATTGAAACCGTATCTTAAAATATCTTAATTATTTTATACTTGAGTGAAGCAAATTTTAGTGTATTGATATGATTTTTTGTAAACTTATTTTTGTAATATTTGATCGCCTTTGTGTTATGTATGTTTATTAATAAGCTTTTCAAACATCGCCGCAAATCGTGAAATTTCTAGTTTAAAATGTTCTCTTAAAATGGGCTGTTTTGTTTAAGTAAAGTGTGGTGAGTAAGATAAAAGGCTTCTAGCGTTGGTAAATCAAACAAATACGGACGTTTTTATTCCATTTGTTTCACGCTTATCGTGTGCCATTGTTTGACTTAAAATAGCTCTTGTTGGTTTGGGGTTTTGCACTTAAAATAGTTTGCTAAATAGTGCTTTTCCGCCAATTTTGCCTATTTTAGCAATCTTTTTCGTCTTTAAATTTTCGCAAAAATATTTCAAAATTACTCTAAATTTCGCTTTAGAAAATATATATTCGCCATAGTAAATAAAACTCTTTTAAATATGCTTTTGCTTTATTTAAGACCAGATAATTTATTTTGTTGATATTTTTAATAATAAATTTCAACAATTTTTCTAATAACTTATTTTTGATATTGACAATCTATTATTTTTTACTTATTATTCGCTTTTCATTATCAATTTAAGGAGGTTATTTGTATATAGATTATCAAGATTTGGACTTTTCATTTCTGAAGTCTCAGGGCGGAATAGGAGTATTAACCTCCACGCTTAGCGCGATGCAAGAGCGTAAAATGCCATATTTAAACAAGCTACTACACAAAATAGACATTTACGATAATTTTGAACAAATTTTTAAATACAAAGCGTTGATTATTCCAAATGGCATGAATGAAATTTGGCTTTATGAGCATAAAAATGCACTCGAAAATTACATAAAAAGCGGACGAATTTTAATAAATTTCGCTACCAATTCCACACGCTATCTACCAAGCCAAACCTCAGCATACATCCCAAGCGATATGCCGATTAGAACGCGCGAAATCATCCCTAGCAAACACGCAATTTTTCACGGAGTTAGCGCGTATGATCTAAATTTTCGCCGCGGGGTAAAGGGCTTTTTCAATCGCGGATATTTTAATGCGCCAAAAAATTCGCTCGAAATTATGAGCGATAGTGAGAAAAAATGCGTCGCTTTTATCGAAAAAATCGGCGATGGCACACTTTTGGCTACTGCTGGGGCGGATTTTTTATGGTATGGCGTGTTTGAGTTAAGCACGGCAAAACGAACAGCTATAAATCTGCTTTTATGGGTGCAACACTGCTTAAAAACAGGCGAAATTGATCCAAATTTTAGTGAAATTTACATCAAATCTAGCAAATTTATAAAGCAAATTTGTTCGCAAAATGATGAAAATTTACACTCAAACAAATACGCCAAAAGTAGCAAAAAAACAGAAGAATTTTCATCGCAAAAATGTGAAAATTTACCTTGTAAAACACAAAATATCTCTTGTATAAATTCTCACAAAATTTCTCAAAAATATGAGAAAAACAAATTTAATTTAAAGGATTTTGTATCAAATTTAGCACAAAATAAAAGCGCGAAATCTAGCGAAAATTTGTTTGATTATTCTGGCGTTAAAAAGGCATTTTTAACCAGCGGAGCTAGCTTTCATCTAGGTTTTTTCAAAAATTATGACGCGAAATACTCCGATATTTTTGATGAGATTTTCTACGCACCAAATTTTAAAAACAGCTCTTTAAAAAATATCGATTTATTAGTAATTGCCTCGCGAATAGAAGTGCGGTTTTTGCGTGAAAATCGCAAAAAAATAAGAGAATTTTTAAAACGCGGTGGAAATTTGATATTTTTTGGTGAAGATCAAAAAGAGATTATAAAAAGCGCGAAATTTACAAGAGGAGAGGTAAATTTTTGGTGGTGGCTAAACCGCGATAAGGGCGCAAATATGCCACTAATCGCGACAAATCAGGATGCGCCAATTTGGCAATTTATGCGCCCAGATGAGGCTAAATGGCACTATCATGGATACTTTACGCCGACTAATAAAAATGGCAAAAAAATAAAAATCTGCAATCTGCTTTGCGACGAGTTGGGTCGGACTATTTTGTATCGCGATCTATCTTTTAAAGGCGCAGTTTATATTACGTCGCTTGATCCTGAGTATCACATCGGGCAAGGTTTTATGCCGACTACCAAGCCGTTTTTTGATAAATTTTTAAATTTTGCATGTTATATGATTAGGAATAAAAAATGAAAAAAATCTTTGCTTTCATCTGCATTTTTTGCGGATTAATTTTGGCTGATGAAAATTTAGCGCAAACATCTACGCAAATTTCTACAACAAAACATAAAAAAGTCGCCGTCGTCGGTGGGCTTTGGCCACTTCCTGCGCTGATTTCACTTTGGGTAAAAGATGCGGATTTAATCTACATTCCCCGCCCATCTCACGTCGCTTTTGAAAATTCACTTTTTAGCGAATTTGCTCCGCAAACAATGCAAATTCCATTTGGCGACTCTGATAATATCGAAGAAATTTTGGCATTAAAAGCCGACGTCTATCTTTGCCATAAAGCGCGTAGCAAAGTGTGCGAACAGCTTGAAAACTCTGGCGTAAAAACGATACAAATCAGCACAAACATAGACAAATATAGCTCGTTTGAGGTCTTAAAACACTGGCT
Source organism: uncultured Campylobacter sp. (assembly GCA_963541085.1). Lineage (GTDB taxonomy): Bacteria > Campylobacterota > Campylobacteria > Campylobacterales > Campylobacteraceae > Campylobacter_B. Next base: position 2,971 of record CAUTSW010000047.1, on the reverse strand, counting down.
AAATTCATTACAGAGCGAATTTGATATAAAAGCAAAAGATGATGCGCTACTTGATGATATCGCCAAAATACGCGACGAAATCGCGCAAAAAACAGCAAACGCGCCACGTCCTCGCGCGATGATTTTACATAAAATTTTGCCAAATAATGAGTATGTTGTTGGCGTTTTTAGCGAATATTTGCTATCTAATTCAGGCGCCTCAAACGTCGTTGGCTATGTAGAGGGAACAAAAAAGATAAATTTTGAAGAGATTTTGCGATTAAATCCGCAGATTATCTACATCTCAAATTTCACCCCGCAAATGCCTGAATTTTTGTTAAAAAAGCCAGAATTTAGCGGTGTTGAAGCGGTAAAAAATGGCAAAGTTTATAAAATGCCACTCGCAAGCTACCGCTCTCACGCGCCAAATTTGGAGCTTGGCGTGATTTTGAAATTTTTTGCTAAACACAATCATCCAGAAATTTTCGCCGATATTGATCTAGCGCAAGAATACAAAGCACACTTTAAAAAATATTATGGAATTTCACTTAGCGATGAGCAAGCTCAAAAGATCCTAAATCCTAGCTCAAAAGCGGGAGAAATTTGATGAAGTGTAGATTTAAATTTTATGTCGCCGCACTTAGTTTAAACACGCTAAATTTGTCCGCAGTGGAGCTTAGCGAAATAAGCGTGCAAGCTAGTATGAGCGAAATTTCACGCGAACTTCAAAGCAATTCAATCTCGCTAATCAGCGCGCAAAACCTAAACCGCGAAGCGCACTCAGCCGACATTCAAAGCCTCCTTTCGCGCGTCCCAGGCATCGAATATTCACGCTCAGGCGGGATAAACGGGCAAATTTCCATGCGCGGAATGAATAGCAATTATGGGCGCAATATCTTTACGATTGATGGTGTTCGCTACACCGGTCGCTCAACATTAGAGCTAAATTTAATTGATCCAAATTCGCTTGAAGACATCGAAATCATTCGCGGAGGCGGTAGCGGGATTTATGGATCAAACGGAATGAATGGCGTGGTAAATTTTAAAACACGCAGATGGCGCGGCGACGTAAATGCCCCATTTGATATGAAATTTCGCGTGCGAAATGCTGGATTTGCTAGCGTAAATAATATGTTTAATTCGCGCCTTGAAGCCATTGGCGGTGGCAATGGCTGGGATATTTTAATCGGGCTTAAGGAGCGCAAAGGTGGCGATTTTAAAACTTCGCTTGGCAAAGCGCAAAACTCCAAATTTACCCATATCGGCACAGATTTTAACATCGGTTACACAAGTGGCGATACAAGATTTTACACGCAAGGTCGCTTTAATCACGCCATAACTCACCGCGCAGGAGGTCAAGGCACAAGTGGGGGATCTAGCGCGGGAGTCTTTATGAGAGAAGATCCGCTTGTTGAGTATTATTTGCGAGCTGGCGCGCAAACTAGCACGAGTTTTGCTCAAAAGATCGATAGCTATCTTTACTACCGCGAATTTGATACCGATATCTACAACGATCGCACGCGCACAAAGTCTAAAATCGACATTCATCAGCTTGTAAAAAATAGTAAAATGTTTGGTGGTGCGACAAATTTTATCAGCACGATTGGCTCTTGCGAATTATCATATGGCGCGGATTTTCTCGCACAAATTTGGCACAATCCAGCCATCGTGCAAAACCGCACCGCACATAAAACCACAACACCCGCGCGTCCATTTGATAGCACGGATATTGGAATTTATCTAAAAAACAACTATCTTGCGAGTGAAAAATTAAGCCTAAATACCGCAATTCGCTATGATCACATAATCCAACGAATAGGCAAAAAGCGTGGCACGGGCGAATTAGCAAATACAAGCAAAGCCCTAGATAGCGCGGGTCAAAAGACGCAAAATGCACTAACAGGCTCTATTGGCGCGGTCTATTTTTGGAGTGATAATTTTAGCACAGCGTTAAATTTAAGCCACAATTTCAAAGCCGCTTCGCCTATGCAGATGATGCAAAGCACGCCATCTGGTAATGCATTGGTAAAAGTCGTGCCAAACACCGATTTAGGCAATGAAACATCGCAAACTTATGAGCTTAGCCTTCGTTATAACGATGGCGAAAATTTCACCACACTCACAGGATTTTACACGCGCTATAAAGATATGATCGCGCTTGTCAATTTAAACGCCACACAAAAGCAAAATCAAAACATCGGCAAAGCCTACATAGGCGGATTTGAGCTAGAAGGTGCGCATAAATTTGGCGAAAATGGCGAATTTGGACTAAATTACGCTGCGACATATCTAAAAAGCAAAGACAAAACGCATTCGCGTCCGATCGCTTATATCGCGCCGTTTTCTGCGAAATTTGGGATAAATTACGACACGCAATACGCGCTTTTTGGGCTAAATGAGCGAATTTTTGCGCGAAAAAATAAGATCGATAAGACAAACGAGAGAAAACGCGCTGGATTTGCGATGAGTGAAATTTACGCGGATTTAAAATTGGGTCAAATTTTAAATGACGCAAAAGATATGTATTTAACGCTTGGCGTGGATAATATTTTCAATCAAAAGGGCGTAAATCCTACGACTTTTGAAGATGTAAATTCGCCACAAACTCTAACAAATCCGCTTATCGAACCAGGGCGAAATTTCTACGCAAAATTTAGATACGAATACTGAAATTTGTGCGCAAATTTGATGAAATTTGGATTTAAATTTTATGGCTATTAAAATTTCTTTTGCATCTATTTTGCTCTTATTTAGTGCGTTTTGGGCACTTGGTGTTGGGCGGTTTGAAATTTCGTATGCGCAAATTTGGCAAATTTTAACGAATTTAGATTTTCACTCTTCGCTTGGCTATATCATCTGGCAAACACGCGCTGCTAGGATTGTTTTGGCGATTTTTGTCGGTATTGGATTTGCGGCGGCTGGTTCTAGCTTTCAATCCATTTTTAAAAATCCCCTTGCTGCGCCCGATATTTTAGGCGTTGCAAGCGGTGCT
>CAUTSW010000046.1:0-10349 GCA_963541085.1 uncultured Campylobacter sp. | reverse complement strand
TCTAGCAAATTTGACTAAATTTATCGTTCGCCAGCTTCGATTTTGGCGTAAAATTACTCCCTTTCAAAAGCAAAACCAGCCCATGTTTGCGTGCTAGCCATCACTTCAAGCGCATTTACATTCACGTTGCTTGGCAAATTTGCAAGCGAAAAGATAATTTGTGCGATGTTTTCCGCGCTGATAAACTCTGTGCCATCATAGACCGCATCCGCGCGCGCCACGTCGCCACGAAATCGCACAATCGAAAACTCAGTTTTGCAAAGTCCAGGCTCGATATTGCTCACTCTTACGCCCGTTCTAGCAAGATCGTTTCGCAAATTTAGGCTAAATTGGCGCACGAACGCCTTTGTGCCGCCATAGACATTCCCACCAGGATAGGGCCAGTTTCCAGCGACTGAGCCGAGATTAAAAATGTATCCGCGCGTGGCGATGAGCGATGGGAGTAGTGCTTTGGTTGTATAGATTAGCCCTTTGATATTTGTATCTATCATCGTCTCAAAATCGTCTAAATTTGCATCTTGCACGCGCTCTTGCCCGAGCGCAAGTCCAGCGTTATTTACCAAAATATCGATGTTTTTTAGCTCATTTGGCAGATTTTTCACCGCGTCAAAAATTGCTGTTTTATCGCGAATATCAGCGCAAATTTTATGAGTTTGTACGCCAAATTTTGCCGATAAATCCGCGCTAATTTCATCTAAACGCTCCTTACGACGCCCCAAAAGCACGATGTTGTAGCCATTTTGAGCGAATTTATACGCTATCGCACGCCCAAAACCAGAAGTCGCCCCAGTGATGAATATATTTTTTGCCATTTTTTGCTCCTTGAAATTGAAATTTTATGCAGATTGTATCTAAAAAAATAGTTCATATTTATTAAAAACAGATTTCATTATTTTATTGATATTGAATTTTATAAAAATTTTATTTTTTTCAAAATATAATTCGCACTTATTATTTTTCTAAAAAGGATTTTAAATGAAAAAAATTTTCATTGTTTTGGCACTTTTGACGTTTGGTTTTTCTGATGTAAATCATGAATTAAATATTCCGAATATGGGTTGCGCACATTGTGCTAAAAAGGTCGAAAATGCAGCCAAAAAGGTTAAAGGTTTTAAAGCGATGAGCTTTGATTTAAAGACAAAAGATGTAAATATCACAACAGCAGATGGAGTTTCGCGCAAAAAGGTTATTGATGCGATTAAAGCTTCAAAAGAGAAAAAATTTCAAGTCGGCGTAAAATGAGAGCATTTTTGCTGTTTTTGGCTAGTTTAAGCGCAGTTTTTAGCGATGAAAATTACACATTTTTTATCAAAAATATGGCGTGCATTTCGTGCTATGAGACAATTTTACAAACTCTTGAAACTACAAACGGCGTAGAGCAAGTGGAGATAAATTTCGATAAAAAACTCGCAAATGTTCGCGTAAAAGATGGTTTTAAGAGCACAAAAATTGTAGAAATTTTGCGCCAAAAAGGCTATGACGCTGTGCTTGAAAAATAGGTAAATTTCTGTAATAAAGGTGTATATGGAAAAGAAGGTGTATATGAAAGGGGTGGTTTTTTTCATCTTTTTTGCGGCTTGCTTGGCGCATGGTGGCGAAAGGGTCGGCGTAAGTGCGAATTTAGGCGGAATTTCTAACAAAAAATCTATCAAAATTTCTCAAACAAATGCAAATTTTAGCGGTAATTTAGATAGAAAAACGGACAAAATTTCTAATACAAATCCAACCGATCAAGATGAAAATTTAGTAGATAGTGTTGCGGCGCGTGCGATTTTAGATTCGGTTGAAGTCATAGCTTCTAATCAAAATATAAACTCAAATTTGAGCGATTTTGGCGGTGTCCGCACGCTTTCTCGCGCAAATTTGGATGCGTTTAGTGGTGGTAACCATACCATCGGCGATGCGTTGAAAACTACGCCAAATTTAAATTTTAATCGCAAAGGCGCTAGTAGTTCGCAATCTGGGTCGCTGAATCCGCAAGATTTTTCAATAAATGGTGCGAGTTTTTATCAAAATAGCTTTTTGGTAGATGGCGTTAGTTTTAGTAATGATTTTAATCCGCGCCAAAGAACATGGCCTCATCACAATCACATTTGGGAGGATAGCTCGATTGGTGCGCAAGCGATTAGTATTGATAGCGATTTGCTAGATAGAGTTTCGGTGCATTCTAGCAATATTAGCGCAAAATTTGGTGGGTTTTTAGGTGGCGCGATTGATACAAAAACACGTGATCCGCGCCGTGAATGGGGCGGTGTGGCGAGTTATAGCTACACAAGCGGAAAATGGAGTAAAAAAATTCGCGATGAGAGTGCGGCTTCGCGCTATGAAAAAGGCGAAATTTATGATTTAAGCGATTTTATAAAGCGCAGAGTACGCTTTGGCGCAGATGGTTTTATTAGCGAAAATAGCGGAGTGCTGTTTAATTTTTCGCGCGCTACTTCTGGGATCGTAAATCATCTTAATGATAGTAAATTATCGCCTTCGTATCCTTTTAAAAAAGATGAGCGCAAGAATGATAATTTTTTTGTAAAAGGGCTTTATGAGGGTGAAATTTGGAGTTTTCGTCCGAGTTTTTTATATTCAACTTTGAGTGAAAAAACATCGACACGCAGACATCTTAACTCAAATTTGCGCCTAGATTATGGCGGATATCTCTCCAAAATTGAGGCAATCGGCACGTATAAAAATTTTGTTATTACAAACTCACTAAGCTACTCACAAACTCGCTCATCGCGAGATTATGAACACGATGAAAATCACTATTTTTATAACACATCAAATCTAAGAGCGTGCGGAAGTAATCCATATTGTGGCGTAGGTGGATATACTGACTTTTCGCAAATTCAAAAGAATTTTGAGTATAAATTAGATCTAAATTTTGCTGAATTTAAAGTCGGTGATACCGCTCATACGATAAATTCGGGCCTTGGTTATCTTTTGCAAAATGGCATTTATGAGATCCCGCGCACATTAAATGAGTATGCTGGATCAAAAGAGTTGCCAATTGGCACGAAGTGTCGCTTAGATGATCCAACATGTTTAAATGATGATAGCCATGGCGGAAAAGGGCAGTTTTTAAGCAAAAAAGAGCAGTATTTCGCGCTAAAAAATCGCGCAAGAACGGGTGAAATTTGGGCTTATTTAGAAGATGAAATTTCGATGAATAAATTTAAATTTCGTCCAGGTGTGCGCGCGGAAAGAAGTGATTTTAATGGCGATTTAAACATCGCGCCTCGTTTTAGTTTAAGTTATGAGTTTATACCACAAAACAGCATCGGCGTGGGACTTAATCGCTATTTTGGGCGTAATTTTTTCGCTTATGAAATTTATGAAGGGATACGCGCAAAACGCAAAACATGTTTTCGCTCATCGCCAAGCGGGGATTTTGTCGAAAAATGTAGAAATTTTGCCAATGATGGACACGCAATTTCACGCTTAAAAACTCCGTATGAAGATGAGTTGAGCCTATTTTATGATGGTAGATTAGAGGGTGTAAAATTTGCATTACAATATGTAAATAGAAGCAGTAAAAACGAAGTAACATCGCGCTTTGTTCCAAAAATAAAAGATGTGGGCGAGCACGACATCTACACAAATGAGGGCAAAAATAGTGCGAAAATTTGGACTTTTAGCGTGCAAAACGCTTCGCCGATAGAAATTTTTGACGTTAAAAATGATCTTGAATTATCTCTTACACACACGCGCAAAAAGCGAAATTTCACCGATTTTATGGATTATGAGATGGATGAAGATGTGCTTTATAATGGTGCTAAAATCAAAAAAAGCAAGTTGCCAGCGACTGATTATTTTGAACCATTTCGCGCAAATTTGACGCATTTGGCGGATTTTGGAGCTGTAAAACTCTCAAATTCTTTGCGATTTTATGGACGTTCTAAGGCGCTTGTTGGCGGTTGGAGTGGCAAAGATCAGATGTATATTTACAAAGAGGCAAAAACTCCAAGCTACACTATATGGGACGCAAAAATCAACACCGAAGTGCCATTGCATGGCGGTTTGCGTGGCTTTGTGTCTTTGGATATAAACAATGTTTTAAATAAAAAATATATCGCTAAAATCGAGCGAGATTATCAAGAATTTGGGCTTGGACGAAATTTTTGGGTTGAATTTGGTATGAAATGGTAAAAAAATTATCAAATTAAATTTTATAAATGTGATTAAAGCTGACAAATTTGCGACCTAGCTTGGCAAATTTGTCAGTGATTGCTTTGATAAATCCTAAAACAGTTTTTGTGATAAATATTGTTTAAGATAAATTAAATAATCCGCCGATTTTAAATTTAGTTGCGCTAAAAATTTGATGGAAAAGATAGATGGTTAATAAGAATTTATGGTGCAAATAATATGAATTTTTTACGTAATAAAGAGATAATTTTAGGAGAAGAATAAATGGAATACATAGACGGCTCAATTTTACAAAATTCGTTTGTTTTGGGGCTTTGTTTGCTGATTTTAGCTTCCTTTGTGGCAGGATTTATTGACGCTATTGCAGGTGGGGCGGGACTTGTGCTTGTGCCGTCGTTTATTTTGGCTGGACTTCCACCGCAAATCGCGCTCGGGCAAGAGAAATTAGTCAGCACTCTTGGCACACTAAGCGCGATTTTTAACTTTATAAAAAGCAAAAAAATCATCTGGAATTTTGCTCTCATAGGAGTCCCTATCGCGCTTTTGGGCGCATATGCTGGCGCTCGGGCGATTTTATTTTTGGACGAAAATATGGTCGGTAAAATCATCGCCACTTTTATGCCTTTTGGTCTATTTTTCTCGTTTTTGCCTAAAAAACAGAGCGCATTTGAATGCGAAATTTCGCGTTTTAGGAGAGTTTTTATATTCCCACTAATGGCTTTTATTATTGGATTTTACGATGGATTTTTTGGACCGGGGACTGGGAGTTTGCTAATTTTGGCGCTTCATTATGTTATGAAATTAAATTTAACTAGCGCTTCTGCGACCTCAAAAATATTCAATCTTGCTTCAAATATAGGCGCATTTGTTGCATTTGCGATCGCTGGAAAAATGCTATTTTTCATCGGTGTACCGATGATAGTAGCGTCTGTGGTGGGGAATTTTATCGGTAGTCATCTTGCTATTAACAAAGGTGATGTGTTTATTCGTCCTGTGCTATTTGGCGTGATATTTTTGCTCTTTGCGACGCTAGTTTATAGATATTTTTTGGCGTAAATTTACTCTGATTTTGGTGCAAATTTGGCAAATTTAAATCAAATTTGATGCCAAATTTCACACTCTTTTATCTGCGCTTTTGCAAATTTTATTTAAAAAACACTCATCGCACAGCGGTTTTACCGCCTTGCAGGTATATCGCCCAAAAAGCACCATCGCTTGATGTAGATAGTTTAGATTATCACCAAATTTCACGCTCAAATCAGCTTCTACGGCCTCTGGCGTTTTACCGCGCGTTAAATCAAGCCTGTGCGAAACACGAAAAACATGCGTATCCACAGCCATTAAATTCGCCCCACAATGCTCGATTAGCACCACATGTGCGGTTTTTTGCCCTACGCCACTTAGGCTTTTAAGACCTGCTTCATCAAGCGGAATTTCTCCGCCAAATTTGCTCATCACTTCGCCCGCCATTTTGATTAAATTTTGAGCTTTATTATTAAAAAAACTGCATGAGTTTATCAATATTTTTACGCTTGCTAAATTTGCTTTTGATAGTGAATTAATATCTGGATATTGCTCAAATAGCGCAGGAGTTATTAAATTTACGCGTTTATCTGTGCATTGGGCTGAGAGCATCACACAGACGATTAACTCATATAAATTTCTAAATTTAAGCTCGGTTGTTGGTTTGTTAAATTTTTGTAAAAACAGCTCTTTGATCTCTAAAATTTCTCTTTTTGTTCTCATAAAATTCCTAAAATTTAAAATCATAATTGTAAAAAAACATGACTAAATTACCGCTTATTTAACTAAATGTTGTTATAATCCGCCTTTTATTTTTTGGTAAAAAGGATCAAAATGAACAAAATTTTATTTGGCGCGGCAGCTTTAATGACCGCAATGACATTGAGTGCGACTACTTTTGCGACGGTAGATGGTAAAAATATTACAGAATTAGAGCTTGCTCCATTGCTAAATGGCGTTCCAACAGATAGCTTAAATAAACTTCCAGCAGAGACAAAAAAACATCTAATTGATCGCGCCATTGAGTTGCAACTTTTAATGGATGAAGCACAAAAAAGTGGCGTAGAAAAAGATGAGCTTTTCGCAAAACAGCTTGAACTTGCGAAAAAAGCGATCGCTTTGCGTGTTTATCAAGAAAAACAGTTCCAAAAAATCAAAGTTGATGCAAAAGAGATTAGCGATTTTTATGCACAAAACAAAGATAAATTTGTAGAACCAGCGCAAATGAAAGCAAAACATATCTTAGTAAAAGATGAGAATGAAGCAAAAGAGATTATTAAAGAGCTTTCAAATTTAAAAGGTGCCGATTTAGATAAAAAATTTACAGAGATTGCAAAAACAAAGTCAATCGAACCAATCGCTTCACAATCTGGTGGTGAGCTTGGTTGGTTTGCGGCTGAACAGATGGTAAAACCTTTTTCTGATGCTGTAAGTGCGCTTAAAAAAGGTGAAATTACAAAAACTCCTGTAAAGACACAATTTGGCTTTCATGTAATCTTAAAAGAAGATGCAAAAGATAAAAAACAGCTTACTCAAGATGATGTAAAACAGTTTATTGAAGAGAATATTAAGCAAGAAAAATTCCAACAATACATCAAAGATGAAGGCAAAATGCTTCGCGAAAAAGCAAAAATTGAATATAAATAAAAGGAATTAAAATGGGCGTATTAGACGTGGTAAAAGCTGGAGTTTTATACGGTGAGGATGTTGAAAAACTCTATCTTTATGCAAAAGAAAATGGTTTTGCAATTCCTGCAGTAAATGTAGTCGGTACAAACTCAATAAATGCCGTTTTAGAAGCAGCAAAAAGCGTAAATTCGCCTGTGATTATTCAGTTTTCAAACGGCGGTGCGTCTTTTTATGCTGGCAAAGGTTGTGGTGGCGATACAGCTGTGATTGGCGCGATTAGCGGTGCAAAACACGTTGAGATTTTGGCTAAGCATTATGGCATTCCTGTAATTTTACACACAGATCATGCTGCGCGAAAGCTATTGCCGTGGATTGACGGATTATTAAGTGCAAGTGAAGAGAATTTTAAAATTTGTGGCAAACCGCTTTTTAGTTCACATATGCTTGATTTAAGCGAAGAGAGCTTGGATGAAAACTTAAACACCTGCGAGAGCTATTTAAAGCGCATGAGTGCAGTTGGAATCTCCTTAGAGATCGAACTTGGCGTAACTGGTGGTGAAGAAGATGGCGTCGATAATACAAACGTAGATAATGCTAAACTTTATACTCAGCCAATTGATGTTGCTAGTGCATATGAAAGACTTAGTGCGATTAGTCCAAATTTTAGCATTGCGGCTAGTTTTGGCAATGTTCATGGTGTTTATAAGCCAGGAAATGTTATTTTGCGACCTGAAATTTTAAGAAATTCGCAAGAATTTGTCGCGAATAAATTTGGACTAAGTAAAAAACCTGTCAAATTTGTATTTCACGGCGGTAGCGGCAGCGAGCTAAAAGATATCAAAGATGCTGTAAGTTTTGGTGTTGTCAAGATGAATATTGACACCGATACTCAGTGGGCATTTTGGGATGGCGTGCGCGAATATGAGGCGAAAAATCACGCATATTTGCAAGGGCAAATCGGCAACCCAGAAGGTGACGACAAGCCAAATAAAAAATATTATGATCCAAGAAAATGGCTTCGCCAGGGCGAAGAGAGCGTAATAAAACGCCTTAAAATCGCTTTTGAAGCGTTAAATTGTTTGAATAAAAATTAGGTAAATCGTGGAAAATTTAGTTGATTTTGATCTACCGCAAACGAGCGCGAAATCTTTGATTAGCGTCTATGGCAAGATAATTCTTGCTCCGACGCTAGTTTTTTTAATCTTTGTGTTAGGTTTTTTAAATTTGATTGTATTAAAAGTAGAGATTCACTCGCTTTTGATGCTTGGTGTTTTATATTTGATTGCTTTGATTAGTGCGCGTCATAATGCTGAATTTGGTGTTAGTGTATTTGAGAAAAATATTGAAAATTTTAAGTCAAATTTAAAAAATTTCATCATGAAAACGCTATTTAATGTTGGTGAAACTAAAAAATCAAGCGCGAAATTTGAGACATTTGTGGCAGAATATTCGCAAAATATTCGTAATGATAATTATGCTTCGGCGATGAGCGGGATATTTCCGATGATTGGAATTTTAGGCACATTTATCTCAATTGCAATTTCTATGCCAAATTTTTCATCATCAAATATAAATGCGTTAGAAGGCGAAATAGCGCAGCTTTTAGGCGGTGTTGGCACGGCGTTTTATGTCTCTATTTATGGTATATTTTTGGCGATTTGGTGGATATATTTTGAAAAACGTGGCATATCTAAATTTGAAAAAATAATCGCTAAATATAATCTTGCTACACGCAACTTTTTTTGGGAAAAAGATGAGATTTTAATCGCTTTAACACGCACTGGACTTAATAAAGTGGATTTGATAGCACACACTTTAACTCACAGCTTAAATAATGAATTTGTCGCAAAATTAAACGCGCTTATTGAAGATAAATTTAGTGCATTTTCTAAAATTTTAGATCTTGAACAAAACGCATCGAAACTGGCGGCTGAGCAGGTTTTAAATGCGCAAACTTTGGTTCATGAAAATATTGAAATTTATAAAAATTCACATCTTGATTTTGAAAAAATTATCTCCTCTTTTTCGCGTCTTGGCAACGAAATAGTTACGATACAAAATTCACTTTCAGCGCAAAATAGAGAGTTTTTAAATGCAAATAGACAAAGTGCGGACGAGCTTTTAAAATTTAGTGCGCGTCTTTTACAGAGTTTGAATAAATTTGATGTTGTAGCCCAAAATTTGAGTCAAAATCTTGAGAGAATGAGCCAAAATGAGAGCGTAAAAGAGAGTTTTAATGATAAAGAAATTCTACAAAAACTCAAAACATCTCTTAATCAAAATATAGAAAATCTATGAAAAATACCGCCGACGAAAAGCAAAATTTTTGGATTGCATATGCCGATTTGATGGCGGGATTGCTTTTTGTTTTTATATTGCTAGTTGGTGGAATTATCGTAAAATATATGCTTACTCAGGTAAATTTAGCTAAAACGCAGAGCGATTTTTTACGCACGATGGCTGTTTTACAAAGTAGTGAAGAGCACAATAAAAAGCTTAAAGAGTTAAACGAGCTTTTTACAAAAAAACTATCCGAGCAAAACGCCACGATCGCGAATTTAACTAATAAAAACTCACTATATATTTTACAAATTGATGATTTAAATGCGCTTGTTGAAGATCTAAAAAGTGACAATTTAGACCTAAATAAAACAATCGCTTTGCGTGATGAAAATATTAGTCAAAGTAGCGTTAAAATCGCCTATTTGCTAGAAAAAATTTCTCAAAAAGAGAGCGATTTTGATAAAATTTTGCACGATTTAAACGCCACAAAAAATCGCATAAAAAATTTAACTGGTATCAAAGTAAAAATCATAGCTTCATTAAAAGAGCGTCTTGGTGATTTGGTTGCGGTTGATCCAAAAAGTGGCGATCTTATACTCTCATCATCTGTGCTTTTTGATACAAATTCCGCTGTTTTAAAAGATGAAGCCAAAGCCACGCTAAAATCGGCTTTGCAAAATTATTTTGCCGTGCTTTTAAATGATAAAAATATCAAAGATAACCTAGAAAGCATAGTGATTGAGGGTCACACCGATAGCGATGGCGAATATCTTTACAACCTGCGCCTATCGCAAAATCGCGCTTTGGCGGTGATGGAATTTATTGATTCGTGGAATAACGATATGAATTTGCGTAAAATTTTGGTCGCTTCCGGGCGTGGGCGCGCGATGCCGATTGTTGAAAATGGCGTAGAAAATAAAGAAAAATCTCGCCGAATCGAGATTAAATTTACGCTTTCTAATAAAGATGCGATTAATGAGATACAAAATTTCTTAAATTATGATAAAAACACAACCGCCAATTAGCCAAATTAGGCTTAAAGGGCGTGAAATTTACATTCTTCGCGATGATTTGCTTGGTCAAAAATATCCGCCAGAGCACGTTTTGCACGAGTTAAACGGAAACAAGGCGCGAAAGCTAGAGTGGCTTTTAGATGCTGATTTTGACGATGAAAAATCTATGCAAATTTTGCGCGAGAGCGGTAATTTAATCAATGAGAATATTTTTTATAAGAACATTAATGTAGTAGAACAAATTTCTTCAAAAAAATT
>CAUTSW010000045.1:0-10634 GCA_963541085.1 uncultured Campylobacter sp. | reverse complement strand
GCTAGATTAAATTTAAATTGCGATTTGAATTAAATTTTTTAGATTAAATCAAAAATTTAGATTGAGAAAGATAAGATTAATTTAGCGTCAAATAAAATTATCTAAAATTTATTAAAGATCCAATTGCCATAAATTAATCTCTTTAAAAGAGCTTGCGGTTTTGCATTTTAAAGCCCAAAATAATGGTCTAATTGATGAGCCTGTTTTAAGCCAAGCGAAAATTAAAACGCACATTATAAAATCAGTTTGCAAACGGCAAAAATTGTATCAACAAAAGTTTCATAGCCTATATTAAATTTGCCATTGTTTTATTTGCCGATAACATTACACTATAAATATTTCCGTTTTATTCACCATTTTAAATAAAAACTGCAAATTTATCTTGGATTTTTAAAAGATGAGCCAAATCTCATTTTGGAGTATTACAAGCTAGAAAATCCGCTATTATAGAGGCATTCAAAAGCTTTTGTTGGATTATAAGCCAGAATAAACACTCTAAAAATAAATTCGCCCAAAAATTGCATTGAGATTTTTGTGGATACATTAAACATAGGCTAATCAAATTTAAATACATAAAATACGTAAAATAGAAAATTTATTTCGTTTAAAGGAAGTGCAAATTGGCATTTAAAACTACGCAAAAAGAGTTTTAGCAAGATTTATGCCGTAGTTGTTTGTGGGATTAAATTGGATTTGTGTCGTTGTTTTGCTTGGCTAATTTGTAGTTTAAAACGCAAATATCTAAAGTCTTTTTGAGATATCCTTGCCTTTGTAGTTTTTAAAGACTGCTTATTTTTTATCTTTTTTTGCTTTTATTATTACTTCTAATCAGCTTGCTAACTTGAAATTTTAAACAAATTTGAGCTTTTAACGCAGGCTCTCTTAAATCCATAATTTATATCGTGCGATAATAAAATAACGTCAAAAAAGAATTAATTCCTTGTGATCGGATATTTTTTAAAATTTTTTAATCTAGGCAAAAGAAAAATCTAGCTAAAAAATTTATATATTTTTAACAAAGAAATTTGTTTTTAAATATTGTGAGTTTTTGAGTTGATGGCTAAATTTTTGTGTTTATGTTTATCAACTATTGCCACAAATTTGCTTAAAAACTTAAGCAAATTTACTACTTTAAACGTCGTAAAAATTTGCTGTAAATTTTGTAAAAAAACGCGAGCAGTTTTGGGCTGATTAAGAATAAAATCATCAAAATTCTATTTAATTTTGACGCATTGCGCATAAAAAAGCCAAAATTTATGTTTTTTCGCACGAAATTTTGCAGCTCATAAGTTTTTGCGCGATACTCTTTTGCCTCCGCGCGAATAATCATAAACGCAACTCCAAGCGCCGAGCCGCAGCGCGCGAAATTAGCGTGGCGGTCTAAATCAGGGTAGTGTTGCGCGACCAACGTGGCAAATCGCTCCACCGCGCCCGTAGCGGCAAGGTGTTTGGCGGCGAAAGAATTGACCGTCGAGCCCGCTCTTACGCGGTAAAAGTAGTTCTTTTTTTGCGAACAAGCACACGCAGAGGCGTTGAAAATATCGAAAAAAATCGCTACATCTTCATAAATTTGCCCAGCCGGAAAGCGCAAATCATCGAAAATTTCTCTCGCATAAAGCCCCCTGCAAACACCTGTACTAAAAAACGCATCGCCAAGCGTCGCGCGGGTAAAAACCTGCTTTTGTGTCGCGCAAAATTGTGCGTGTTGTGCGTGTGAAAAATCTATCATATTTGTGTCAAATTTGCCTAAATTTGCGTCATCGGTGCAAAAACCGGCATTTTTTTCATCAAATTTCGCGGATTTGCTCTCTTTTGTGGCACAAAATGCGCTGGTTTGTGCGTAAATTTCGCTATTTTTTGTATCGTTTGTGTCTAAATTTGACGCAAAATTTTCGCTATTTTGAGCGCAATTTTTTGTGTTTGGTACATCTAAATTTAATTTCAAATTTGCGCTATTGTTGGCGGTGAAATTTTTTCTATCTTGCGTGCAAATTTCATCAAATTTGGTTGTATTTTTGCATTGTAAGCGCGCTAAAATAGCACTTTCATCGCTAAAAGGTTCATAAGCGCACATCGCGATTTTAGTTTTAAAATTTACTATAAGATAATAAAGCGTCTCAAAAAAATCAGGCGCAATCACATCATCACTATCAACAAAGCTTACAAATTCTCCGTGCGCATTATCAAGCCCTAAATTTCTAGCGACGGCTTGCCCGCTATTTGGCTGTGAAAAAAGACGAATTCGCGCATCTTTTCGAGCAAATTCGGCGCAAATTTCGCCACTTTTATCGTTTGAGCCATCATCAATCAGCAAAATTTCAAGGCACGAATAAGTCTGATTAACCACGCTATTTAGGCAGGTGCGAAGGTATTTTTCGACGTTAAAAACTGGAATAATCACCGAAATTAATGGTAAATTTTTTGTCTGTTTCATAAAAATTTTCCTTGTGGATTAATTTGAAATTTTGAAAGAATTTGTGCGATTTTGTCGCATTTGTAGCGTTTTGTCGATGAAAATTTCCCATTTTTTGCCGATCGTTTTTAAACTTAGCTCATCGCGACGCAAATTCGCATTCTTTACCAAATTTAGCCTGCAATTTTCATCATTGATAAGCAAATTTATCGCTTTTGCGATCTCTTTTTCATCATCTACAGCACATAAAATGCCATCTTTTTCGTGCGTGATTAAATCGCGCGGACCAGCTATGCAATCGGTAGAAATTCGCGCCGTATCAAAAAAAATGCTCTCGGCTAAAATATTACAAAAGCCCTCTGCGCGCGAGGTTACGACGACGATTTTAGCTTGTGCGTAAAGGTTTGCTATATCTTTGCAAAAGCCGGCAAATTGGACTTTGACGCCTAAATTATGAGCCAAATTTTCAAGATTTTCGCGTTCGTGTCCATCGCCTGCGATGATAATTTCGTAATTTTTTAGCGATTGTGGCGGGATTAGGCTAATCGCGCGGATTAGGGCATCAAAGCCCTTAAATGGCTCTAAACGCCCAACAGCCAAGATTAAATCGCGCTTATTTTGACACATTTTTTTGAGATTTTGCTCATCAATTAGGCTAGAAAAGGCGGGATTTGGCATGATTTCGCGATTTTTTACGTATGTGTAAAAATCATAATCAAAGCGCGTAAGCACCGATAAACCGCTCGCACGTGGATAAAAAATGCGTTTTAAAACGCGCCAAATTCGCGCTTTTAAAAACGTGTGATTTGTATGTTCTGAGATGATGAGTGGCGTTTTTAAGCCGAAATTTGCGATGAGTGATAAGACGTTTGTATTGTCTAAAAATGAGATTATGATGTCGAAATTTTGGCTTTTAAACAGCTTGCGAATGGCGAAAATTTTGCCAAAACGTTTTTTAAAATTGCCGATTATTCCCATATCGCCAACGCCCAAATTAGCGTCAATCACGCGAATTTTCGGTGAAATTTCGTAAAATGATGGCGCGTTATCTAGCTTGATAATTGTTACGTCATTTTTTTCACAAAAATAGTTTGCCAAAAGGCTTAAAACGCGTTCTGCGCCACCTTGTCCTAGGTTTGATATTATTAGAGCCATTTTCATTATCACGCCTTTAAATTTTGTTTTAAAAAGTCTATTGAAAATTTGCGTTTTTCATCTAAGATTTTATAAATTTCATCGTAATTCATCGCCAAATTTAGCTCAAAATTTACATCTTTTATCACGCGATTATCTAAATTTAACATATCAAAAAGTGAGTGAAAACGCGCATTTCCACGGGCTTCGTTTATGATTGCAAAAAATGGTTTGCCAAAAATTATAGAAAAAACACACCCGTGAAATGAATCGGTGATTATAAATTTAGCACTCTTGATCGCGCTAAGCCACTCTTCAATTTTTAATCGGTTTGCTCGGTCATTAACCTGCGCGATTTTGCACCTACTTTTTTGCGAAGCATTATCTAAAATCTGCGTTGTTTTTTCGTTAGGGTCTAAAATGTAGGCAAAAATTTTGGTGTTTTGGCTAGAGCTTTCATCTAAATTTGTGCAAAATTTATCATAAATTTCACGCCTTGCAAGAAGTGTAGGATCTAGCACAAAATCAGCTTTAAGATCTAAAATTTCTTTGCAAATTTTAATCGCATTTTGTTCGCGCACAGAAATTGCACGAAATTTGGCTAGATTTTCGCGGTGTGTGGAGAGATTTTTCCAGCCTTTAAACTTGCCACCAAAACTCGCCGCGTATGCGATTTTAACGGCATTTTGGATAAAACCAAGCGAAAAATATTCACCAAAATTCATAAAATTGCCTTGATTAAAAACCTGATCGCTACCAAGCACAAAAGCATCAAATTTTTCATCTTTACAAACGCGTTTTAAATCCGAAAAACCATAAATTTCATCTGTTAAAACGATATTTTTTTCTATAAATTTTCGCGCATCTAAATCGTGGCGCAAAATCTCAAATTTGGCGTTTTTGTAGCGTGAAATAAATGTTTTTGCGATTAAAAATTTGGCGTAGTTTATGCTAAAAAAACTCGCCTCTTTTGTGCGTAAATTTAGAACTTTATTATCAATTCCTAGCTCAAAAAGCACATTTTGTAGCGCGTAGGCTTGTAAAATTCCGCCGTAATTGTTGATTAAAGGTAGAGTAAAAATCGCGGTTTTCATCGTGTTTTCCTAAAAATTTTATTAATAATTTTGCGAAAAATATATCGCGCGGTCGCTATTTGTGCGAAAATTTTGCTTGCAAATTTGATACTTTTTATGCGTTTTTCAACAAAAATGTCGCAATCAAAATTTCGTCCGCTCATCGTTTGAATCTCCATTTTTTTTCGCAAAATAAAGCGTTTGAGCGGATTTTTCGTGCCAAAAAATATATCGTTTTTATTTTGTGTAACCGCATTTTGAGAGAGCAAAACTAAATTTGATGAAATTTGTTCGCAAAAATCGCTTGTTTTGTTATCTTTTTCTTGCGTTAAATTTTTGTTTTTAGTTTGGCTATTTGTGCAAAATTTGGTAAAAATCTCATCTATTTTTTCATTGCGCGTAAGCACCAAAGAGTGCCCGCGAAAGTCCCTAAAATATGGCTCTAGCCACGCATCCATTAGCACGACATCGGCGCATTTTGCAAACACATCTACACAATAATTACAAGCTCTTGGCGTAAAAGCGCGCGAAGACCACCAATTAAATGCCGATTTTTCGCGCATATCAATCGCTTTTGCGCCGTTTTTTGCGTGAAATGTAAAGCCAAATTGCATTGCATTTTTATCGGTAAATTTTGTGCGAAAATCTACCGCGCAAAGTGAAATTTGTCCGCAATTTGCGCCTAAATTTTCTTTGGAATTTTTGGTAGAAATTTGCTTATTATCGTGGCTTAATTTCGCATTTTCAAACGCCAAATTTGCCACTTTTTTTGTGAAATTTGCGCTCTTTCCTTGACCACAAACCAGCCCAACAATAAAGCAAATTCTCTTTTTTAATCGTGCATTTTTTTGCATTCCAAGTCTCAAAGCTTTAGCAAAACAGGGCAATGCAGATATCGCAAAACGCGCGTCAGTTTTAAGGATAAATTTCAAAGTCTCTTCTAAATTTAGCGGATAATAGGCACTTTTTCGTGCTCTATTTAGCTCGTTTTTGTTTGAAAGAATTTGAAATTTAAAGAGTAAATTTTGCTCTTTTTCATCAAAATTTGGCGAAAATTCTGTAGAAATTTCATCGATAAATTGCCTGTTTTTTTCGCATAAAATTTCATCAAATTTTAGGCTTTTTTTGTCTAAATTTTTACTCTCATAAGGCATAGCGCAAATTGCATAATCAATTAAATTTTGCTCAAAAAGTTCGCTAAAAATCGCATGTCCAGCCCCGCCACTTGCTGATTTTAACCGCTCATTTTCGTCCGCTTTATAATAAACATAGCTACCGCGAAATCGCCCTAAATCGCGCGTAAAATTTGGTAAATCGCCCCAAATTTGCTCGTTAATTTTATCTTCAAAAAGCGGTTTTTTATAAAACGGACACACGCGCAAGCATACGTCACATTTTGGATTGCAACCTGGTATTTGACGCGGATAAAACTGTCCATTTTGCGCCATTTGCATCGATAAAACATCGCTTGGGCAAGTAGCTGCACATACGCCACAACCGATGCATTTATCAAACGCCACCACGCGCGAAACGACATTTATAGGGCTTTCGTTTTGAGCTAAATTTTGATCTAAATTTGCGCTAGATTTTAGCGTTTGCATGCGAAAATCCTTTTGAAAATCCCGCCCAAAAGTGCTTTTTCATACTCATTTAAACAAAATTTGCTAGCGATTAAAAACAGCGTAAAATAGCTGATCCCGCCCCATATCAAATAGGTCGTGCCACTTGTTTTAAATAATAAATTTAGTCCAAAAATCGCCCCACAAACGCATAAAAATCGCGCTAATTGCCACGCTATCTCTTTCCAAAATGTTCCAACGGCTAAACCGATTGCGAATTTATAGTAAAAATTCATCACAAAAACATTAAAAAAAGTGATCGCAATAGCAGTCCCATAAGCACCGCCTAACGCCCCGTATTGTTTGGCTAAAGGCACAGAGATCGCTACGTTTAATATCGCTGTGGCAAATGATCCAAGGGCACGAAATTTGACGCGATTTTTCGCCTGTAAAATCGAAATTCCTAAATTTTGAATGAGTGGCACACTAAGCGGAAGTGCCAAAATAACGGCGATTGCGTAGGCTTTTTCGTATTCTGCGCCTGCCCAAAGCACGATAAAATCGCGTCCAAAGAGCACAAGCGCACCGCATATAAAAAATATCACGTAAAATTGCAATCGCCCGATTTTAATAAATTCAGCACTTAATTCACTATCGCTACTTCCTGTGCCGACCATTTTTGAAATTTTTGGCAACATCACGCCGCTAATCGTGATAGAAAGTATCATAAAAGTCCCGATTAAAATCACCGCAACAGCATAAATTCCTACTTCGCGTGTCCCGCAAAATAGTCCTAAAATAAAGCTATCTACACTCCAATTTACCTGATCTACGACGATTGATAAAAAGATAAAAAACGAGTAGGCGAATATCTCTTTTAAAAGCGCAAAGTTGAAATTTGATAGCCTAATTTGCGGGCGAATTGTGCGCGAACAATATATAAAATCGGCGATTATGCAGATGAAATTTACCGCTGTGACGATGATTATGATCGCTATTGCACCATATCCTAAAAATAGCACAGGTATCGCGCAGATGGGCACTGCGATCGTGCGAAATAGGGCGACGATTTTGATAAAAATGAAATTTTCATAAGCGGTTAAAATCGATGAAAAGATACTAAAAGGAAAGCTAATCGCCAAATTTAGTGTCAAAAGTGCGGACATAATTTTTAATTTTGAGATCTCATCTGCGCTTAATTTTGCGCTAAAAATTTCGTCAGCAAACAGCGTAAAAATGGTGCCTAAAATGGCCACAACAGCGCAAATAGCAAGATATACGCCAAAAATCGTCGCGTGGAGAGATTTTTCGCGCTCTTTTTGCCCTGTCGCGTTAAATTTGGCGGTAAAAACCACAAGCGCATTGCCAAAGCCAAGATCCAAAATCGCTAAATATCCGATGAAATTTGAGCTTAACGAATATAATCCAAACTCACTTTGCCCTAAAGCGCGTATTAAAAACGGCGTATAAAAGAGTGTAAAAAGCGTGGAAATAGCGATGTTTGCGTAGCTTAAAATGACGCCTAATTGACGTTGCGCGGTGGGTGAAAATGCTGAAAAATTTAGTCTTGAAAATTGTTTTTTTGGCGAAATTTGTTCGATGTTTTTGCTATTTGCTAACTCATCTAAATTATCTTGTTTTTGCTCAAATTTAGAGCAATTTTGCACATTTTTTTCTGTTTTTGGTGCTAGAATGAGCGAATTTTTTGAAGCTTTGGCTTTGTAAATTTTGTGCGAAAATTCGCCCTTTGGCAGACTAAATTTCACGATTTTGTTGCCTTGCAAATAATTCGCCACTTTTTTGCAAATACTCTTCTAAAGTCGATACTACGCGCGCTGGATGTCCGATGGCTAGAGAGTTTGATGGGATATCTTTTGTTACTAATGAGCCAGCTCCTATTATCACATCATCACCGATGTTAACGCCTGGTAAAATCATCGCTCCAGCCCCGATAAATACGCGGTTGCCTATCGTTACTGGTGCAGTTTTTGTGCGTCCTAAAAACATCTGTGTGCTAGCATCGTGACACAAAATATAGGCGCGTGGCGCGATCGTAACGCTATCGCCAATCGTGATTAGGTGGCAGTGGTGTGGGTCTAAAATCACGCTTGTTTGTCTGGCGAAATTTTTACCTACTTTCATGCCATGAGCTATGAGCCATTGGGTGCTAACCTCGCCACGAAATCGGTTTAAGACGTTTTTTAAAAGTTTTATTATCAATTTTTTTCCTAAAATTTGGTCTATTTAATTTAAATTTGATAGCAAATTTTTAAAAAATGCCATCAAATTTAAATTAAATTTTGTTTTGGCTTAAAAAGGCTTTTTTTAAGCCTTTTTTATATTAATCAAACTAAATTTTCGATTATGATCTTGTTACAAATTTAGCGCGCCAGGTTAGAAGAGCTTGGCGCACGCCGTTAAATTTCTAGCTAAATTTGCTCTAAAAATTTAAACATTTTTTTCCCAATTTAGCGCACTTGAAATTATTACTTTTAGATCATCACGCATCGGTTTCCAGCTTGTTTTCGTGCGAAGCTTGTCTGAATTTGCGATCAAACACGCAGGATCGCCATCTCTGCGCGGCGCAATCTCCACCTTAAAATCCACGCCACTTACGTTTTTTGCGACATCTATGACCTCTTTTACGCTAAATCCTGTGCCATATCCGACGTTAAAAATCTCGCTATCGTTTGCGCGAATGTATTCAAGTGCGCTAAGATGAGCATTTGCGAGATCTTCTACGTGAATGTAATCGCGAATGCAAGTGCCATCGCGCGTCTCATAATCATCGCCGAAAATCGCCATTTTATCGCGTTTGCCTAAGATTGTCTGCGTGGCGACCTTGATTAAATGCGTAGCGTTTGGATAATTTTGCCCGATTAATCCATCGCTTGAAGCACCAGCGACGTTAAAATAGCGCAAAATCGCGTATCTAAAATTTGGATTTGCTGCTGCTGTATCACGCAAAACCCACTCGCTCATAAGTTTGCTTTTGCCGTATGGATTGATTGGATTTTGTGCGCTAATTTCGGTAACTTGGGGGGTGTCTGGCTCGCCATAAGTCGCCGCGGTTGAGCTAAAAACGAAATTTTTAACGCCATATTTTTGACACATCGCGATGAGATTTATCGCGTTTGCGGTGTTATTTTGATAATATTTGATCGGATTTTGCATACTCTCAAACACCTCGATAAACGCGGCAAAATGGATCACAGCCTCAAATTCGCGTTCATCAAAAAGCTTTTCAAGCGCGTCTAAATCCTCTAAATTTTGCTTAACAAATTCAAACTCGCCAACACTTTTAAGCGCGTTAATCGCTTTTATCGAGCCTTTGCAAAGGTTATCTAAAATCGTGATTTTATGCTTTTTTTGCTCTAAAAACGCCTTTGCAACGTGGCTGCCGATATATCCTGCACCACCTGTAATTAAAATATTCATCTTTTCTCCTTTGAAAAATTAAAGTATATAAAATCGCACGAATTTTAGCCTAAATTTGGTATTTATGGGCGAAATTTTATGCTAATTTATTTTTAGTTTTTTGCAAATTTATCTTAAATTTGCTTTGCAAATAGCGCGATTTATCTTTAGCCTAAATTTGATAACATTTTATACAAATCTAGCGCGTAATTTGCATTTAAATTTTATACGCGCAAAATTTAGTGCAATTTTGCTAATTTAGCAAAATATCTGCTTAAAAAGCGCTCTGAAAGCTAATTGTAAATTTGGTGCACTATTTACTAAATACCCACAACACTAAATTTGTGTCATAAGCTTTAGAAATTTACGCACTATTTTTAGTTACACGACGCTTTATAAATCGTGAAATTATGCCTATAAATCGCACTTAAAAGGCTGTTTAAACAAAATTTACATCTTGCTGATTGTAAAATTTAAGAGTGTGTAAAACTTAAATCTTACACCAAATTTTATCAAATAATACTCGCGCCAATTTTTCTTATATTTGCTATAAGACGTCATCAAAACCAAATCGGCACTAAATTTATTGCAAATTTATACCGTCAAATTTATTCATACTTCTTGTGCTAAAACTTGCCCATCACATCAAGCTCCGCACGCGCAAAAATACTGGAAAACGTGGTTTGCCTTCAATCGTTAAATTTTGATATTGATACGTTATAATTTCGCCGATTTTTGGCGGGTTTTCGCGCTCTTTTTCGCTAAAACCTGAGCCGATTTTGAATCTTGCGCCACTTTTTAAATCTACACACGAAAGCGCGCCAAATTTTTTACTAAATTTACCTTTTCCTTCGTGGTGCGCGATTACTTTACATTCGGCGTCTTTTGTCTTTTTATACTTTAAAATTTTATCGCTTCGTGTGTGAATATATGGTGCTAACGGGTCTCGCACGACCACACCTTCGCCACCACGTTTTGTGATCTCATCTAAAAAAGCGTCCAAATTTGTGCGCGAAACGACTGGTTTTTGTTCTATAA
>CAUTSW010000044.1:0-10727 GCA_963541085.1 uncultured Campylobacter sp. | reverse complement strand
CACCATCTTTGGCACAAAAATAGCTCATTGATTAGGATTTTTCGGCTAAATTTGCAAGTTTTCTTACATTTTTTAAAGATTAAATTCTGATATTTTAGTGATTTTAGCTATTTTCATAACTCTCATTGTAATTTAATTTTTTATGTTTGCATTAAGTTTTAAAACGCTATTTTTTAACTAAAATCAATAATCTAATTGTCTAATCTGCTCTAAAATCCTGTTTTTTGGCACTAAACCTAAAAATTTCGTGCTCATTTTGCCATCTTTATCGTAAAAAAATATTGCTGGCACACCGGTTATCCCGCCGACAATATTATTAAGATATTCCACTGATTCATCATCGTAAATCACAGGGATTTTTACCCTTTTTTCATCTGCGATCTCTTTGGCTAACTCTATATTAGGTGCGGAGTTTAAAACCGCCAAAAAATCAAATTCACGCTCTTTTAAAATTTCGTTAATTACCTTTATTTGCTCATCGCAGTTACCACAATCTTTGGCTATAAACACCAAAGCAAACGGTTTTTTTGCGCTCTCTTTTTTAACATATCCAAAAGATAATCTGCTATCTTTTGCGCTGTAATTTAACAAAATCGGCGCGTCGGCGTTTAAGGCGATTATTCCATCGTCGTTACATCCGCTAAAAAATAACGCTACAAAAGCGACAAAAGACGCGATTCTATACTTTCCCACGGCATATCTCCTATGATTTTTTGGACTATTTTTCCGTCGCGTCCTATGACGACAATCATCGGTAAAAATTGCACTTCATATCGCTCAAATGTGAGCGTAAAATCATCTTTTAGCACATGAACATTGCGCAATTTATGTTCGCGATTAAATTTAAAAATGTCTTCGTCGATATTGTATGAGTTGATCGCAAAAACCTCAAAATCAGCACCATATCTATCTAAAAAATCATCAAGTGCGGGGATAATTTTGGTACAACCTGCGCATCCATAACTCCAAAAGAGTAAAATTTTGTTTTTATTTGCAAAATTGCTTAATTTTACGGGTGTTTGTTGCATTGTTTTTGCTGAAATTTCTGGCGCAACATCGCCAATATTTGCACTAGAATTACAACCTATGACAAATGATGCTAAAAATAGGGCGCAATAAGCACGAGAGGTAAATAGGCTAAATTTGCCAAAAAATAGACCGCAAGCCGCGCGCAATTTTAAATAGATCGCGCGGTAGTGTAGGGTGAAATTTAATCTATTAAATTTAGCAAAATAATCGCTAAAAAATTTACCGATTATTTTATGCCATAAAAAATTTGCTTGTTTGATTGCTCTCAATTTCATCGCAAATTTTCATCTTTGATTAGCGTGCCATGGCTTAGAGTAATCATCGTATCACCCTTTTTGCCCAGCTCTGGATTGTGTGTTATCAATACTATTGTTTTACCCTCGGCGTGAATTTTTTCAAAAATTTCAAGCACGATTTGTTCGTTTTTCTCATCTAAATTTCCCGTTGGTTCGTCGGCTAGCAAAATTTGTGGAGCGTTTATTAGTGCGCGCGCAATGCAGACGCGTTGTTGTTCGCCACCGCTTAGTTGTGATGGTAGATGATCAAATCTATGCGAAAGACCGACTAAATTTAACATCTCTTTTGCATCATCGGCATTTATCGCAGAGTGATAATATTGCGCAAGCATTACGTTTTCTAGGGCGGTAAGATATGGGATCAGGTGAAATTGCTGAAAAATCATCCCGATAATTTCGCGTCTTAGGCGAATTTGTTCAGCACTTGTGATTTGCGTGACATCTTGACCTAATAGTTCATAGCTTCCATCGGTGGCGTTATCCATGAGCGAAAGTATATTAATAAGTGTGGTTTTACCGCTACCCATAATGCTAAGCCACTCGCCCTTTCGGACGTTAAAATTTATATCTTTTAGCGCGAACACATCGCCAAATTGTTTATTAATATGTTTTAACGAAATCAAATTTTCCATCTATTCTCCTCTTAAATTTTGCGCCAAATTTACACGCAATGCCTGTTTTATCGGATATATCGCAGCTATTGCAGAGCAAAGCACGCTGATTAATACAGCTAAAATTATCGACATTATTCTGAAATTTATCCCTGAATTAAATATCAAAAATCCCAAAAGTTGCGAAAGCAAATATCCGCCAAATGCTCCTAAAATCGACGCGATTAGCGTTAAAATGCAAATTTCATAGCCAAAAAGACGCACAATATCACTATTTGTTGCGCCTAGGCTCAAATTTAGCGCGATCTCTTTGCGACGCGAAAAGATAATCGAGCTTAGCGTTGTATTTACGCTAGTAGAAGAGATTATCAATACAATCACGCTAATTAACGCCATCAAAGCTTTAATCTTGTCTAAAATCGCACCTTGCGCCAAGCTAACGCGCGCTAGCGGTTTTGCATTTATTTTATCGCTACTCAAAGATGCGGCGATTTGCGAAATTTCATCAAACGAGCCGTTTATTACCGCATCGGCGTAGTTTATCACGTCTCCATCACCTAGTAAATTTTGAGCCTGTTTTAAATCTATGTAGACGATATCGTCGCTCTCATCGCCTAGCGAAAAGATTGCTTTTACGATAAAAGTATCCATTTTTTGATTTTTTGGGTTTGTTATTTCTATTGTTTCGCCGATTTTCGCCTCTAAACTTTTCGCGATATTTACGCCTAAAAATGCGCATTTATCGCAAAAATCCTTTACGCCAAAGCTACCTTTTTGAATTTGTATGAGAGGTTTTGATTTTCTAAACCCACTAAAATCAACCCCAGCGACAACGCCAGAGCTAGAACCAAGACTAAAAAAGCCATAAAGATATGGCGTATAGCTAAGCAAATGCGCCTTATCCACGCGCGAAAATGCACCATAAACAGCATTTGTATCGATGAAAATTTCGTCATTTTTTGGCGATACGACTAAATTTGCGCCGTAGGCTTTTAGCTCCTTGCTCATCTTTGAATTTGTATCAAAATATAAATTTAAAAACGCCGCTGAAACAGCTGCGCCGATAAAAATAGCGATAAAAATGACCGCAACGCGTCTGCTAGCAAAGCGCAAACTGCTAAATACAGAGTGAATAAAAAAGCGACTATTTTGAGCCATAAAGCACCTCCGCAGGTAGCAAATTTACAATATTTCGCATCGGGAAAAGCGAACCTAAAAGCGCAATTAATATCGCAAAAAATATCGTTATTGGCAATACAATAGGCGATATCGCCACAGAGTGCGCAAAAATTTGATAGGCGATAATTTCGCTCACCAAATAGCCAAACACGCACCCAATTAGCGATGAAAATATCGCTGTCGTGATACTCTCTATCGCAAAAATCAGATAAATTTGCAAGTTGTTTGCGCCCAGTGCTTTGATAAGTCCAATCTCTTTTGTGCGGCGATAGATATCAGCTATCATTAAAGATGAGATCGCGATACTTGCGACAAAGAGCGAGATTATGCTTACTACACCCATTAGGGATTGGATTTTGCCTACAACGGCACTCTCTGCATCTGAAATTTGAAGCTGTGGTTTGGCGACCACGCTTTTATAATCCTCTTCTATTTGAAATGCGATTGAGCTCACATAAGCGGTGCAATACCACTTGTCGTATTCTAACTGGTCTAATTCGCGCGAATTTCTACGCGCTTTTAAGCTTAGATCGTCTTCTGGGATTGTAAGAGCGGAGACTTCTACCTTTTCTACCTTGCCGATTAAATTTTTTTGCGGCGTTGAGGCTAAAATTTGCGCTAATTTTATCGGAGCGATAAGCTTATTTTCATATTCGCCGGCATGACTTAACACGCCTGTAATTTTTACTTTAAGCCCTTTTAAATCTATCTCATCGCCTATTTTTAGCCCCAAATCACGCGCCAATTCATCTCCGATTAGCGTTTGGCTAGTGCTATTGTCATCTGGAAATTTACCATCTATTTTCCAATAGCCAAATATATTTTTTACGCCTGTTTTAAATTCTTCTTCATCTGTGATCGGCACATTTTTATCAAAGTATGTGCCCACTAATTCTACTTTTTTGCCTGAAATTTCTGTTTTTGCGCTCAAAAATGGCACAAAACCTACGACATTATTTCGCCAAAAGATCTCTTTTATCAGGTGCAAATCGCTCTCATCTAGATAATTTTCGTTTTTTAGTGGTTCAAATTTTTGCGTACCAATATCAATGCTAAGCGCGTTTCCTTTTGGTAAAACTAGAATATTTGAGCCATATTTGCGTAACTCTTTTGAAATTTCGTTGCCGATTCCTAATGTTATATTTAACATTGCACTGATTAAAAGCGATGCGAGAAAAATCGTTAAAAACGCGAGAAATTTTTGCGTTTTGTTGCCTTTGATTGATGATTTTATAATTTTAACTAACATTAATGATGTCCTTGTACGCGAAAGTATGCGCTGTTCAATTTCGCGCCATATTTTTCAGGATCTTTGATGAATTTTTCTTTATTCTCTTCGCTCTCAAAAAAATACGTTTTATCGCCAAAAATGTAGTTAAATTTTGCGTCTAAATTTATCAACTCTTTTTTTGAAACAGGGTCGATTACTACTTTTTCGCGAATTTCACTAAAGTAATTTGCGCCTTGTGTTATCTCTTTGAGCGGAATTTTTAGAGTGTCATTTTCCACTAGGAAATTAAAAGGAATAGGATTGCAGCCACCTGGTTTGCCTACGCTTGGTGAAAAAATTCTCACATTACAAGAGATACAAATCAATTCGTCGCCTTTTTTAATATAACCTTTGTCGCCACAAATCATGCAACTATCAAAAACAGCTACTGGTACAACGCGATCTTTATATTTGCTAATTAAGAAAAAGCGGATAGTTTTGCCCTCATCTGTAATATAAGCGTAGCGATGAAGCTTATTATCTGCTAGCTCTTTTGTGTCAAATACAAACTCGCCATCACTGTTAGGCTCTACGATTGTTGGTTCGTCAATTTGAAGTGGTTTAGAAGCGTATAAATCAAAATACAAATAGACGCCAAGTATAAATACGCTAGATAAAAGTATCGTCGTTACGTTATTTTTTATCGCACTATTGTAGGCTAAATTTTGGCGAAATTTGATGTCTAAAATACCTTTTTTTTGCACGTTTTTAATTTGGTGCATTAGCAATAAAATCGCGCACAAAACAAAAAACAGGATATAAATGTAAGTAAAAAAATGTGAATAATACTTCATTCTCGAGATAAATGAGAGTGCTAGTCCGTTTGCTAAATCTGGATTTATTGCGCCTTTTTTCATGGCAAAAAGTAGAATTTCTGCTATAAATTTAAACGCATTAATCAGTAAAAAACTAGCTCCAGCCACGCCAAAAAAGAGTCTATTTGCTAAAATTTGACGTGCAAATTTGAGCGTAAAAAATATAGCTATACTTATGACAAATCCACTCAAAATTAGAGCGAGATTATTTACGCTTATGCTATCTAATAATTTTTGTGCAAAAATAGCAAAACCATTGCTGATATAAAAATATTCGGTTGAGCTTACAAAACCAAGCGCAAAAATCAATGCAAATTTTACTATTTGTGCACCTTTAAATTTCAGCGCAAATATCCAAAATAAGACGAAAATCAATAGATAAATGATATTTGTAAATAAGTAGAGATTTTTTAAGCCACCTTGAATTGTGAGTGAAATTTTATAGCCAAAATAGCCAAAAGTAGCTCCAGCTAGTATTAAGATTAAAGTGCGGTAAAATTTCTCACCTCTAGCAAAAAAAAATATAAACAAGCTTACGGGTAAAAAAGCGTTTAAAAAGTGCAGAAAGTAGATAGACATTAAACTCCTTTAAATTTCTTAGGGGAAAATTTCCCCTAAAATTTACTTTTCAGGTTTTCCTAAATATTTAAATTTGTAAGTTGTAGTAAATGGTTCAAACCACTTGCCAACACCTGTTTCTTCATCTACGTGGCGACCAAAACCTTGTTTTTCAGGGCTTTCGATAGCAAAAATTAGTTCGTAATTACCAACGCCATTTTCCATTTTGATGTTTGCGCCATAGTGTGGGCCATCATCAGCTACCATCGGCATTAGTGTGCCTTTTTGTACTTTGCCTGTGTCTAAATTTTTAAGCTGATAAGCGATAGTTAAATATGGCATCCAAAATCCCTCTGGAAAGCCGTTTTTATTACCTTTTAGTGCGTGAATGTCAGCTTCTAGGTGAATGTCTGAATCGCTTGCTGCTCTATCAATACCGCGTGGCTCCATTTCTATTGGTTGTAGATAAACGGCTGCTATCTCCATGCCATTTTTCTCGATTGGATCGCCGATCGGAACTTCACCCGCAAATGCCACATTTGAGAGTAATAATGATGCTAACGCAAAACTAGAAAAAATCTTTTTCATTTATGTCTCCTTAAAAAAAATTGATTAAATTTGTCCTAGCGACAGGGGCGAAACTGATAAATTTCGCCATAAAAGCCTAAGCTCAATGTCGCGCCTTTGATAGTTTATTTGTAATTATAACGCCTACTATAATAGTGATACATACTAAAATTTGCGGGATTATCGTCTCATAATATGGATAAATTCCAAGATCTGGAATTTGGCTAAATTTAACGCTTGTAAATGTTGGTGTGAAAATTTTACCTTCTATTAATTCAGCGATGCCTTTGCCTGTAAAAATCACACACAATACAAATATAACATATGAAGTCGCGCTAAAAAATAGCTTTACAGGAATTTTTATCGCACCTGTTTTTAATGCAAAATATAGCACTATTAGTGTCACAAAAGCGACGCCCAAACCACCAAATATCGCGCTAAAATCGGCGCTTGTATTTGCATCAAAAAGTAACGCTTGATAAAATAGTACACACTCAGCGCCCTCTCTAAATACAGCCAAAAATACACTAATCCAAAGAGCCTTACTCTCTCCTGAGCTAATCGCGCCAGAAGCCTTTGTTTTAAGAGATGCAGCCCATTTTTGATCGCTTGCTTTATGCAACATCCAAAACGCAACATAAAGCAACAAGAAAACGGCGATTAAAAATGTAATTCCCTCTAAAAGCTCTCTAAATTGCCCAGCAGCACTCCTAAACGCATAATAGATTACAAATGCTGTAACAAAGCTCAAAAATACACCGCTAAAAATCGCAGAATATACTAAATTTAATCTCTTTGTATTGCCGCTTTGGATTAAAAATGAAACGATCGCTACGATTATAATTAGTGCTTCAAGCCCTTCGCGCAAAAGTATGCTAAATGATGATAAAAATAACACCCAAGGCGTTGATGAGCTCGTCTTTTCGGCTGCGATTGCTATTAACTCATTTAGTTCGTCAAAACATTTTTTTAGCTCATCTTTTGGCGCACTAGATTTTATGAGTGCAACGCCTTTTGTAAAATAACTCTCAATTTTTAGCTTTAATGAAGTATCAATCGCACCTACTTTATTCTCCATGCCTGTGGCTTCAAAAGTATCTAAATATATAGCTTGAAGTTCATCGATTGATGCTTTGGCGGCAACATCGCCATAATTTTGTAAGAGTTTATTTGTGGCTTGTGAAATTTCACTAGCGACACTTTTATAATCTGTTGTATTTTGAGTGTTGGCATCAAAACCAGCGACTTTAATTTGTGAAATTTGATCGTTTGGGATTAGTAAGAGTGCATCGAAAAGCTTATTTTCAATCTCTTCAAATTTGGCACGCAAATCGTGCTCTGTGATGTTTAAATCAAGCTCAGAGCGAACTTTGCGAATTGATTGTTGAATTTGTTGGTCTAGACCATTTTTTGTAAATTTATTGATTACTATTTCTAGTTTTGAATTTCTATAATCATTAAAAAGCGCATCGTCTAATAAACGTTTACTTTCAGCGATATTTTTCTCTCTAAAAGCGATTGCAGTCTCGTCAAATTTGAGTGAAATATTATCGTATAATGCTTGTAGTTTTGGGTCAATTGCCGTTGCACTTTGTAGATTAGCAACCGCTTCGTCATTTGAAACAACCGTTGAAATATCCTCTTTTTGAGCCATTTTCTCTACATTTTGCTTTTCGTTGTTTTGGACTTGTTTTTGTGATGAAATTTCAAGATTTGCAGAGCTGTTTTCATTGTTTGTTGTTGTGGTTTCGCCATTTATCCGAGCAAAAATATCATCTGCTGCGGCTATGCGTCCTTTTTCTGCTTCGCGCGCTGATAGTTTTGCTTTTTCTTGATCAAAATTTGTATCTCCAACCTCTGCTGATAGCTTAAACCCATTTTGAATTAGTGGAACAACTTCATCTAGATCAAAATATAATCCATCAACCAACGCCCTTACTTTTTTTATATCGGCTTTTTCTTTGTAATAGCGACGGAGTGTGGTAAATTTGCGCTCCATTGAGATTGCGCGTCGTCCAACATTGCGCGCGGCAGGTCCTTCCATATTTTCAAAATGTTGAAAATATGCATCTTCGGCAAGTTTTTTTGCACCTAAATTATCGCCTTTTTCATAAAGCGAAATACTCTCATTTATGAGATCTTTTATTATTTTTGACTCAGCGTAATAATCATCTACTCTTGCAAATGCAAACGTGATAAAAACCAATAAAAATGTAACTAAAATCCGCATCAAATTTCTCCGTTTTCAGTTTGTTGTGAAAAATAATGGTACGGATGATACTATACTTTGCTTTAAAAAAATATAAAAAATGATATTAATTATTTTATTTCTTAAAAAATTATATGAGCTTTTAGTCTCCTGTTTTTCGCAATCGGAGACTAAAGTAAAATTTGATACTAAATTAGCAACAACGATTGATCTTGCCGTCTTTTGAATCTTGGTATTGTTTATAAAATTCTTTTTTACTTAAAGGCGTCTTTTCAGGATGAAACTCACGAACATGTTCAAGATATTTTTCATAATTTGGCATACCTAAAATTGTCCCTAAAACATTGTCTAAATGCTCATATGCTTGGCTAAATTTCTTAATAAATTTCATCTTGCACCGCCGTTTAAATTTAGATAATTTTTTGCGTTTTCGTATCTGCTTTCGCGTAGTGGATAGCTTTTTTTATCTCCGCGTAAAATTTTCGTGCAGACTTTAATTGTTTGGAAAAGCATCACAAAAATTATTACGATAAAAATCGTGCAAAGCACCGCATCGATGGTGTTATTAAAAATCAACGCCTTGGTTTTTGCGATTGTTGCTGGGTCGGTTAAATTTGGCAATTTTGCCTTTAATTCGCTGATTTTTGCGACATGACTAATCGTATCGTGAATGCGTTCGCCATTTGCTGGTAGGAGCTTT
Organism: uncultured Campylobacter sp.; assembly: GCA_963541085.1. Classification (GTDB taxonomy): domain Bacteria; phylum Campylobacterota; class Campylobacteria; order Campylobacterales; family Campylobacteraceae; genus Campylobacter_B. The sequence goes on along the minus strand of CAUTSW010000044.1, from coordinate 1,493 downwards.
GCAATACCTGCTAAAACCGTCGTAATTAGCACCCAAAGCCCTGGAATTATCGTGATAAAACTAAATTTCACCAAGCCTTTTTTAAACAAAATCACCGTTGCAAACATGAGCGCAATGCAAGCTAGCATTTGATTTGAGATACCAAAAAGTGGCCATAAAGTATAAATTCCGCCCATTGGATCATTTAGCCCACTATATAGTAGATATCCCCAACCACCGCTACAAATCGCAGTTGCGATAACGCCCCAAAATAGGCTTTTTGAGTTACCTGCTGGGCGATAAACATTGCTAATGATATCTTGAATCATAAATCGACCCACGCGCGTACCAGCATCGACTGTAGTTAAAATAAAGAGCGCTTCAAACAAAATGGCAAAGTGGTACCAATAAGGCATCATAGCAACTCCGCCAAAAATTTCGTGAAAGAGTAGGGCAAGACCGATCGCAAATGTAGGTGCTCCGCCTGTGCGCGAAAGAATGCTATCTTCGCCTATATTGCTTGCTAAATTTGAAATTTCTTCAGGCGTTATAACAAAGCCTAAATTTCTTATCGCCTCTGTTGCACTAACTAAATCATGTCCTAAAAATCCAGTCGGCGAGTTGATAGCAAAATATAATCCAGGAGTCAAAATCACCGCCGCGATTAACGCCATTACGCCAGTTAAGCTCTCCATTAGCATCGCGCCATATCCGATAAAGAGCATATGTTTTTCATTTTGCGCCATTTTTGGCGTCGTCCCGCTAGAGACAAGAGAGTGAAACCCACTAATCGCCCCGCATGCGATCGTAACAAACAAAAATGGAAAAATCGATCCAGCAAAAACAGGCCCTGTGCCGTCGATTAAATTTGTAACCGCTGGCATTTTAATCTGTGGTGCTACGATGATAATCGCGATTGCCATTGAAAAAATGACGCCGAGTTTTAAAAATGTGCTTAAATAATCGCGCGGTGCTAAAAGTAGCCACACAGGCAAAACAGCCGCTAAAAATCCATATATGATAAGCGCGATTGCAAGGGCCTTTTCGCTCAATGTAAAAAACGCTTTTAGTTCAGGATTCTCTATGATAACCCCACCGCCCCAAATAGCCACGAGCAACAAAACAGCACCCATAATTGACGCTTCCACTACGCGCCCAGGACGGATAAAACGCATCCAAATTCCCATAATTAGCGCGATTGGAATTGTCATCGTGATAGTAAAAAGTCCCCATGGCGAATTTGCCAATGCCTTTACAACAACCATCGCCAAAATCGCCACAAGCATTATCATAATAAAGAAAATTCCGATCATAATAATGCTTCCAGCTGTGTTTCCCATCTCCATTTTTATCATCTCGCCAAGGCTCTTGCCATCGTGGCGCGACGAAATAACAAGGATAATAAAATCTTGCACCGCGCCCGCTAAAACAACACCAACAAGCAGCCAAATCATACTTGGTAAATAGCCCATTTGTGCAGCAAGTACAGGTCCTACAAGCGGTCCAGCCCCAGC
>CAUTSW010000043.1:0-10869 GCA_963541085.1 uncultured Campylobacter sp. | reverse complement strand
TCTAGCAAATTTGACTAAATTTATCGTTCGCCAGCTTCGATTTTGGCGTAAAATTCACGTCTAAATTCTGTAAATTTACCAGCCATTATCGCGCTGCGAATTTGCTTCATCAAATTTAGATAAAAATAGAGATTATGAAGCGACGCTAAGCGATAAAAAGTGAGCTCTTTTGCGCGGTAAAGGTGGTTTAAATAGGCGCGTGAATAGTTTTTGCACGCAGGGCATTCACACTGCGGGTCGATTGGTCGCTCATCGTGGATAAAGCGCGCTGATTTGATATTGATTTTACCAAAGCTGGTAAAAAGCGTCCCATTTCGCGCATTTCTTGTTGGCATCACGCAATCAAACATATCGACCCCGCGCCACACACCTTCTACAATATCCGTAGGCGTCCCAACACCCATCAAATAGCGCGGACGAGCCGTGTCAAGATATGGCATGACGCCTTCGATGGTATCATACATGAGCGTATTTTCTTCGCCCACGCTTAGCCCGCCAATCGCAATACCATCAAATGGCATCTCACAAAGTGCTTGCGCGCATCTTTTTCGCGCCTCAAAATCGGTGCCACCTTGCGTGATACCGAATATATTTTGGTTACATCCGGTGCCGTTTTCTTGGCGAAATTTATGATAATCAATCGCCTCTTGCGCCCATTTTATCGTGCGATCTACACTTAAATTTACCCTTTTTTTATCGGCTGGAAGCGCGACTAAATCATCTAAAATCATCATAATATCGCTACCTAGTTCATACTGAGTATCTAACACCGAGCGCGGTGTAAAGTAGTGGCGAGAGCCATCTATGTGTGAGCGAAAGTGAATGCCATTTTCATCTGGTTTTGAAATTTTATTTAGCGAAAATGCCTGAAATCCGCCACTATCGGTCAAAAATGAGCGATTAAATTTGGTAAATCCGTGCAATCCTCCAAACTCTTTTACCAGTGCAGAACCAGGGCGCAAATACATATGATAGGTGTTTGCCAAAATGATTTTTGCGTCCAAAATATCCATCATATCGTGCGCATCGAGCGATTTTACCGCACCACAAGTGCCAACAGGCATAAAAACCGGCGTCGCAATTTGCGAATGCGCCGTCGTGATTATCCCAGCGCGAGCTGCGCCGTCTATTTTATCTATATTAAAAAGCATTTTTTGTATAATCCCCGCTTTAAATTTGGAGCGAAAATGAAAAATATCTTAATCATCGCGGACGGAATTGTAGCTAAACATTACTTAGAAACCATCTTTAAACAAAAAAATATCGTCCATAATTTCACGATTATTAGCTGCAAAAGCGATTTTAGTGGGCTTGATACTGGCGGTTTTGCCTGTGAGTTTTTAAAATTTGATCCTACTAGCTTGATGAAACTTCGCGTTGTGGCTAGTGAAAAATTTGATCGATTTATAATCGTGCTTGATGAGAAAAATGACGCGATAACAACCTATAAAAATCTCAAAAAAATCAATCCCGAAGAAGAAATTTACTTTATTGACGCTTGGAAAATAGGCAAAAATAATAAAATTTTCAAAGGAGATTTTCATCTAAAATTGATAGATATTTTTGATATTGTCACGTCGCGTTTGATGGGAATATTGCCTGATTTTCCGATTTTAGCGGATAATATTGGTATGGGAAAGGGCGAAATTATGGAGGTTAAAGTCCCCGTGATGAGCGCGTTTTCTTATAAAAAAATTCTACTTTTTCGCAACGAAAAATTCAATATCCCGATGATTTATCGTCACAATCGCTACATCGTAACAAATGATCAAACGACGATTTTTCCAAATGATACGCTTTTGATTGTTGGCGAACCTACCGCCTTGAGGAGTGTTTATGGCGCGATTAAAAGAGAGAGTGGGCAGTTTCCGCTACCTTTTGGGATGAATATATATTTTTTTGTTGATGTTTTGGGGCTAGATTTAACAAAATTTGAGCTGTTTTTGCAAAATTTGGCATTTTTGCAGACTAAATTTGCAAATGCAAAGATTTTTATCCGTGTCATAAATCCCGTACCTAGCGAGTTTTTTACGCAAATTAAGGCACTTGAAAATGAAATTTTAATTAGCTATGAAAACAAATTTGACTACTTACAAAACGATATAAAATCTAAAAATATCGGGCTAATTGTTGCAAATTCTAAAATTTTCACTCGCGCAAAACGGACGTTTTTTGAGCTTAAAATCCCTGTTTTAACGCTTGGAAATTTCCCATTAGAGGCGATAAATAGAGCTGTGATTTTATCTAGTGGGGCTGATTTAAAACAAGAGTGCAGCGTGATGTTTGATCTTTGTTCGCAGCTAAATTTGGATATTTATCTACATTTTTTTAATCCAATTTTAAAAAACGCACCGCAAATTTTATCGCAATACAAGGTCTTAGCCGAGCTTTTCAAACGCGAATTCAAAGTGATTCAAAGTGAGAACAATCCGCTAAATTTCTTAAACGCAAGGGCTGATTTATTGCATTTTATACCATTTAATGAGAGTGTTTTGCGTAGTAGCGCGCTATCAAATTTCTCTAAAAATTTAGATGAATTGTATTTTAAGCTTAGCGCAAATCACCAGTTTTTTATACCTAATTTTTATGAAATTTAGATAAAATCAGCAACTTTAATCACGCAAAAAAGGACAAGTATGCAAATTGATGTAAATCTTAAAGAAAATAGCTATAAAGTCATAATCAAAAAACTCCCAAAACTAAAATTTGATCACAAAGTAGCAATCATCACCAATCAGCATGTCGCGGGGCTTTGGCTAGGTAAATTACTATCAAATTTAAGCGCGAAAAGCATTAGTGTAATCACCATAAAAGATGGCGAAGAGTATAAAAATATGGACACGATAGAGTATATTTTAGATTCGCTTTTTAATGAAAAATTGGACCGAAAAAGCCTAATCATAGCCTTTGGCGGTGGCGTTGTAAGCGATATGGCGGGATTTTGTGCATCAATTTATGAGCGCGGAATAGATTTTATAAACATTCCCACGACACTTTTGGCACAAGTTGATGCTAGCGTGGGCGGTAAAACCGGCGTAAATAACAGCTTTGGGAAAAATTTAATAGGCGCATTTCATCAGCCTCGCGCCGTTTATTGCGATAGCTCTTTTTTATCTAGCCTGCCTGAAAGAGAGTTGCGAGCTGGAATTGCAGAGGCTGTTAAAATGGCGGTTATGTTTGATAGAGAATTTTTTGAATTTTTTGAAAAAAGCTCTTTGCAAAGCAACGATGATTTTGATTACGTTATTAAAAAGTGTGTCGAAATAAAAGCAAAAATCGTCTCGCAAGATGAGAAAGAAAGCGGTGTGCGCGCTGTATTAAACTACGGTCATACGTTTGCGCATGTGATAGAAAATGAGACACATTATAAAAGATATTTACATGGCGAGGCTGTCTCTATTGGAATAAACATGGCAAATTTCTTAGCAAAAGATCTAGGGCTAATATCAGCGCAAGATGTCGAGCGTGTTAGGGCTGTTTTGGCTAAATTTAAGCTGCCAACAAGATATCTTATAAAAGATATAGATGCCTTTTATGAGGCTTTTTTCTTGGATAAAAAAACACAAGAAAAGCGTGTGAAATTCATCTTGCCTCAATCTATTGGCAACTATACTTTGCGCGATGATATTGAACGCGAATTTGTTATGAATATGCTTAATAATTTTGGAGCAAAAGCGTGAGAGTACTCGCTCTATTTTTTCTATTTGTATTTTGTTTGATGGCCGATACAAACGAGACAAACTCATCAAATTTAACTACAAAAAAGATAGAAAATATAAATGAGATAAAAGCGCAAATTCAATCGATTGATGAGAGTATAAAGACAAATATTTGGCTCATAAATTTGACAAATTCGCTAAATTACAAAAGGCTAAATTTAGAGCTAAAAGATCTCAAAAAAGAGCAAAATTTAGTGCGCGCAAATAGTGAAAAAGCAGATGAATTAAAGACGAAAATAAAGACCATTAGCGAGCAAATCGGACTATTAAAAGAGTATGAAATTTCGCCTTTTGCTTCGATTTTAGCACTGCCAAACATTGATGAAACCGAGCGCGTGACAAATCCGATAAAAATCATCGCAGGTTATTCAAATATCAAACATCTTGAAGCGATGAAGGCTGAATATTTAGCAAAATTAAATTCGCTTGATATACTAATTTCAAAGCTAGAAAATAAGCAAAATTTGTTGTTAAATTTAGGAAGTTTTGATGAAAATTTGCGCGAATTAAATATCTTAAAAGACGAACTAAACGAATTTCGTTCAGCGCGCGCTGTTGGCATTACCACATATGGCGTTTTCGAGAAAAAAATCGACGAGCAAATCGCGGCAATTAAAAAAGACATAACCGCACAGATTAAACACAGCGCGAATATCTTTTTTTGGATTATCGGCGTTATTTTGATTGCGTTTATTTGTAAATATTTTACGAAACGCTACATCAAAGATAATGAAAAACTATACATTACAAACAAAGTCATAAATATCATAAATATCTTGCTTATTATGCTTATTTTGCTCTTTGGCTATATCGAAAATATCGGCTATTTGATTACTATTTTAGGATTTGCTTCGGCTGGTCTTGCGATCGCGATGAAAGATATGTTTATGAGCATTTTGGGCTATTTTGTCATCATCATCGGCGGTAGTTTGCGCGTGGGTGATAGAATACGTGTAAAACACGTAAATGGCGCAAATTATGTCGGAGATATTGTGGATATTTCGCTACTTAGGATTACGATTTATGAGGATATAACCTATACAACATATCTGGAAAATCGTCGCGCTGGGCGAATTATTTTTATCCCGAATAATTATATTTTTACCGAGCTAATATCTAATTATTCTCACAATGGAATGAAGACAGTGTGGGATGGGATAGATATCTTGCTTAGCTTTGATAGCAATCATAAAAAAGCGATGTGGATTATCAAAGAGATCGTAAGGCAGTATTCAAAAGGCTACACAGATATCGCCAAAAAGCAGATGATGAAATTACGCGATCAATACTCTATTAGAAACTCAAATGTCGAGCCGCGAATTTATAGCTTTTTTGAGCCAAGTGGCATACAAATTAGCGTTTGGTATATGACAAATTCTTTCGCTACTTTGGCTCTTAGAAGCACAATTTGCGCTGAAATTTTAGAGAGTTTTAGCAAAGAAGATGATATTAAAATCGCCTATCCAACTCAAACGCTATATTATGAAAAGAAACACAATCCAAATTTTAGCGATGAAAACGGGAGTGAAATTTGAAAATTTACTTTAAAACTTTTGGCTGTCGCACAAATATCTACGACACCGAATTTATGAAAAATTTCGTAAAATCCCATGAAATCGTCGCCAATGAGCACGACGCTGATATAATCGTGGTAAATTCTTGCACCGTTACAAATGGCGCAGATAGCGACGTAAGAAACTATATAAACCGCGCAAACCGCGAAAATAAGCGCGTTTTGATGACTGGCTGCGGGGCTATTTCGCGCGGAAAAGAGCTGTTTGATACAAAAAAGGTTTTTGGCGTTTTTAGCATGAATGAAAAGCAAAATATAGATGAGTTTCTTTCGCGTCAAACCAAATTTATCAGCATAAATCAGCAAAATAAAATCGATAAAAATATCGTTACGCACTTTGAAAATCACGCAAAAGCTTTTATTAAAATTCAAGAAGGCTGTGATTTTAGCTGTTCTTATTGCATAATTCCTAGTGTGCGTGGAAGAGCTAGAAGCCTAGATGAGATGATGATTTTAAATGAGGCGCAAAATCTAATCAAAAACGGCTTTAATGAGCTTATTTTAACCGGCACAAATATCGGCTCTTATGGTAAGGATACGGGCTCAAATTTGGGGAAATTGCTACAAAAAATCGGGCGAATTTCTGGTTTAAAGCGCGTCCGTTTGGGTAGCATCGAGCCAAGTCAAATCGATGAGAGCTTTCGCGAAGTGCTTAAAGAGAGCTGGATTGAGCGTCATTTGCACATTGCACTTCAACACACTAGCCAAAAAATGCTGACGATTATGCGCCGTAGAAATCGCGCTTTTCGCGACATTGAGCTATTTGGTGAGCTAGCAAATTTAGGCTTTGCGTTAGGGACTGATTATATTGTGGGGCATCCTGGCGAGAGTGATGAAATTTGGGCTGAGGCGTTAGAAAATTTCAAGAAATTTCACATAACACATATCCACGCTTTTATCTATTCGCCACGCGATGGGACGCTATCTGCGAAAATGGGTGCGGGGATTAATGGCACGATCGCAAAGACGCGCTTAAAAACATTGCAAAATATTGTCTTTTTAAACAACTTTCAATTCCGTCAAAATTTGCGTAAAAAAAGCGTAAATTTAGATGTATTAATCGAGCGCAAAAATGGTGAGTATTTTGAAGGCTACGATCAATTTTATAATAAAACTCTCATCAAATCAGATAAAAATTTAACCAAAAAATGGGTAGAAATAAAGGATTACAATGTCGAAACTAACGCAAATTTGGCACAGCTTTAAAGAGAATAAATTAAATCTTATCTTGGCGTTTTTGCTTATTTTGATTGTGCTACTTAGCTTTGTCTATTTTCGTGCGCCTAGCTCATATATTAGCTTTGATGAGTATCAAAATTTGCTCACAAACAAGCTTATTGAAGACGCCTATATCGAGGGCGATAAGGTCTATGTTAAATATGGCGGGCGATTTTATGTCGTACTAAAAGATAGCATTGATCTGCCTGAACTTTTTCGTGCGACGAAAATTTCAAAGCCTGACGAACACGAAATTTTAGAGCTTTTTGCAGTATTTTTTGGCTCAATGATGCTATTTTATGGCGTTGTTTTTTTCATAAATCGTCGCACCAAAGAGCGCATGGATGAGTTTAATAAACGCCAAATTCAGCTCATAAAAACAGCCAATCAAAACAGAGAAAATTTTATAAAACCGACTATTTCTAGCGTTAAATTTAGCGATGTTGCGGGGATTGATGAGGTAAAAAGTGAGCTTAGCGAGATTGTGGATTTTCTGAAAAATCCAGAAATTTATCGCAAATTTGGCGTGAAACTACCAAAGGGAATTTTAATGGCAGGAGCTCCAGGGGTCGGCAAAACGCTAATCGCAAAAGCTGTAGCAGGAGAGGCGGGCGTTCCATTTTTCTACCAAAATGGCGCGAGTTTTGCTGAAATTTACGTAGGCGTAGGCGCAAAAAGAGTTCGTGAGCTATTTGCTATCGCAAAATCGCACGCCCCAGCGATTATATTTATCGATGAGATTGACGCTGTTGGTAAGGCGCGCGGAGATGGGCGAAATGATGAGCGCGAGGCGACTTTAAATGAGCTTTTGACGCAAATTGATGGCTTTGAAGATAGCTCGGGTGTGATAATAATCGGCGCGACGAATAAAATTGATATGATTGATGATGCGCTTTTGCGCCCAGGGCGGTTTGATAGGCGCGTGTTTGTTGGGTTGCCAAATTTTAAAGAGCGCGTTGAAATTTTTAAAATTCACCTTAAAAATAAGTCCTGCGATGTCGATTTAAATAAAATTTCGCGAATTTCTGTTGGATTTTCAGGGGCTGCAATCGCGACTTTTGTAAATGAAGCTGCGGTTAATGCTGTGCGTAGAAAATCGCCTGTAATTGAGCTAATCGACTTTGAAAATGTGAAAAATCGCGTCGCATTTGGCAAGAAAAAAGAGCTGATTTTAGACGAAACGGAAAAGCAAATTCAATCCTATTATCAAGGCGCAAAGGCACTTTGTGCGTTTTGGTTTGGGGTTGAGTTTGAAAAAATTAGCCTTTTTGATGATGATTTTATTAGGCGAGATAGAGAAATTTTTTCTAAAAGTGAGCTTATGAATGAGTTAAAAGCGCTTCTTGCTGGTTATGCAGCACTTTTGCTCTATAAAAATGACAAATTTAATTTAGCGCGTGGCGATATTGCGCGCGCGAATGAACTTGCGCATAAAATGGTCTTTGAATACGCGATGGGCGATGGCTTTTTGCGTAGCGCGAATGAGTGCGCGGATACTCTTCAAAGCGCGTTTGATGAGGCAAATTCGTTTTTACAAAGTGTGCCATTGGTGTTAAATGAGATCGCAAAATATATTTTTATTAACGAAAACATCGATAAAAAGCGCGTTGAAGCCATATATCATGAAATTTTGCAAGTGTGAATGGTATTATTTTTACGGAGTGGTTTTAAAATTTTGTGCGAGAGTTTGCAAAACCTCTTGCGCTAAATGAAAATTTGCGGTGAATATTTTACACTTTTAATTTCTATCGTTAAATTTTAAATCAAAATAGTGGATTTGGCTGTTTTTACATCAATTAATCTAAAAGAACTCGAATTATTTGCCAAAATTAGACAAAATTTAAAAAATATAAATATGCAAAATGAAAATCACGCCAAATTTACACACTCTATTAAACACAAATCAGCAAAATTTTTAAAACGAATCACGAAATAAAATCAGCAAAAGCGCATTTTGTAGTATGATTAATAACTTTTCATTCTTGCTTATTTCAATATAATTTGCGCGATTTTTGCAAAGTTATGTCAAAAATCAAGGTGATGCCAAAGTGCGGTGGAATGGTGATTTTAGCTGGTTTTTGTTAAAACAAAGTGAGCGAAAATTATTTACAAAACTTTATAATCACTTTACACAAACTTTACATTTCTTTTACAAATTCTTTAAACGCCATTTAAATTGGCTTCGAAACGTTTATAGACAATCATTCAAATGCCCTTTAAAACGTCTTTTAGCTTCTTTTCATATGTGCAATACTTTGCCGATGATTTGATAGCGCGAGAAAATTTACTAACAATTACGATAGGGCTTATGCGTCTAATTATCCAAAAAACAGCGTCAAGCTTTTATTTATCGGGTCTTTTTGTACGTGCCTAACATAAGCTTAATTTTGCGTAGGATTTACAAACAAAAGCTCACCGCCGGCGCCCATATATACATATTCAAAATAAGATATCAAGACAATATCTGATTTTCGTGTGACTTTTTAAGGTTGGCGGGTTTAGAGAACAAATTTAGAGAACAAAAAAATTTATAATATTTGCTGTTTTCAGAATTATTTTTGCAGTATTGACCGCCTTTGTGCCATATGAGCAAGCGATAAAAATGGACGTCAGCTCACGTTTTAACTATCCTAGATAAATTTATCATCTTTGCTTAAATAAGCAAAGATGATTAGCGAAACGAAAAGGTTTCTAGCCTAAATAAAATATAAAAATACGGGCGTTTTTGTTATGCGCTTTAAAATTAAACTCATTAATTGGTGTTTTAATTCCTTTGTTTGACTAAAAAATAACTCACCAACTAATGTTTTAAAGCCAAATTTGCCTATTTTTGCACTCATTTGCCACCACAAAACAAGCAGGTAAATTTCATCTATTTTAAATTTTAAAACATATAGTGGCTAGTATAAAATTTGCTTTAGAGTATTTCATTTATGAAATCGCTTAATTATCGTTTATTCTCTTATTTTGGCGTTTAAAATTCAAATTTTCAAATTTCCACGCCAAATTTCAAAACTATTTTCTTATATCATTATCGCCGATGATTTGATATTTATAAGTTGTTAGCTCATTTAGACCCATCGGACCGCGCGCGTGAAGTTTATTTGTGGAAATCCCAATCTCTGCGCCAAAGCCAAACTCAAACCCATCGCTAAATCTAGTGCTCGCATTCGCATACAAACAAGCACTATCAAGCGCAGCAAAAAATGCATCGATATTCGCGCTATTACGGCTTAAAATCGCCTCTGAGTGGTGCGATGAGTAGCGCGAAATATGTTCTATAGCTTCGTCTAAATTTTGCACGATTTTGATATTAATTTCATAATCTAAATACTCGGTTTCGTAGCTTTTCTCAGAAATTTCATAGACGCTCATAAACTGCGCGACGTCGCTTTCGCCGTGAATTTTTACGTCAAATTCGTTAAATTTAGCCTGCAAAACCGGCAAAAGCTCAGCCGCGATGGCTTCGTGTATTAGTAGCGTTTCAACAGCATTGCACGCGCTTGGTTTTTGGCACTTTGCATTCACGCAAATATCCACCGCGCTTGCTAAATCAGCACTCTCATCGACGAAAATATGACACATTCCTTTATCGTGTTTGATGACTGGGATTTTTGAATTTTGCGCGATATATGAGACCAACTTTTCGCCACCGCGCGGGATAATAACATCAATAAATTCATCCATTTTTAAAAGCTCATCTAAATCTTTATGACGAAAATCTTTCAAAAATGTAACTACATTTTCATCGATTTTGTTTTGTTTTAGGGCTTTTTTTATCGCATCAATGATAGCTAAATTTGAATTTTGCGCCTCGCTTCCACCTTTTAAAACAACAGCATTTGAGCTTTTAAAACACAAGCTTGCCACCTCCGCGCTCACATTTGGACGACTCTCATAAATAACACACACCACGCCGATTGGGATCGCGATCTTGTTTATGCGAAGTCCTGCATGATTCACCCAGCCATCTATTACGCGACCGATTGGATCTGATAGATTTGCGGTTTGTTCTAAGCTAGCCAAAATGTCGCCGATTTTTTTCTCATCTAGCTTTAAACGCTCGATCATCGCGCTACTTAGACCGTTTTCTTGCGCTAAGGCTACATCTTGTTTGTTGGCTTGTAAAATTTCATCTTGTGAGAGTTTGATCTGTCTAGCCATCTCTAAAATGATACGTTTTTTTTCGCCTGGGGTTAAATTTAGTAGTGTTTTTTGCGCAATTTTGGTATTTTTTAGAATTTCTTGCATTTTTTATCCTAATTTAAAAAAAATATTTGTTTATGTTAATATAATTTGGCTTTAAAATTTTTTATAAGGATAATTATGAGCCAAATTTATGACTTAATAGTCGTAGGT
>CAUTSW010000042.1:0-11041 GCA_963541085.1 uncultured Campylobacter sp. | reverse complement strand
AACCTCTAAAACTCACTAAAAAATAAATTTGGTTAGAAATTTAAAACCTAATTTATAAGATTAAGTCAAGAATTTACGCTCTTTTATGGCTTTAAAACTACTTTAAATCTTAAATCTATACCAAGCTATAATGTGTAATATCCCCGCTACGATGAGCAATACATAGCCTACTAAAACCATCATTGTAACAATACCAATGATAGATAATATCGCATAGTATAAGAAAAATTTATCGCCTGAGATTTGCGATAACTCTTTATAGGTAAGAAACATTTTATATAGCGAATATATGGATATTATTACACCTAAAGCTAACAAAATTATGACGATCGGGGAAAAATTAAAACTACTATTAGCCATACCACCATTAGTCGCCACAATGGAAGCAATTGTTCCAAAAGCAACGCCAACTACTATCAAAACAAAACCTATTACACCACAGATAACGCAAAAGATGTAGTTGCGTTTTAGCGTAGGGCTATTAACTAAATTGGCTAGTTTTAAAATCGCAATAAGCAAGCAGATAAATCCAGCTATAGAAAAAAGAGATCCTACATATGGTATAAAACTCAAAATAGGCAAGCACGCTCCTATGAGTGCTAGTGTTCTTATATTGTCTGTTTCACTACTTGATGTATTTTTACTAATAACGTAAATTTCGCTTGCTTTGCCACCATTTGCTACAAAATCCACCTCATCGCCGATTTTGATTTTGTCTTGTGATTTTACATCTTCTTGCGTGAAGCTATATCTGTGTCCATCTTGTGCAGATATCACTTCGTGCGCCAAAACAATACCTTTCATAAACGCTCCTTGTTTAAAAATTTGAGAACGGATTATAGTTTGTTTTCTCTTTTATTTAAATAAATTTCAAAAAATAGAATAAACGCGCTGGGTTTTAAAATTTACAACCTACAAAGAGGCAAATTCGACCCATAATCTCTCTCGCATCGAATCTTTTAGCACATCTGAATTTATGAAAGTCTCATCGATAAAGCTCTCTACGCTTTGTAAAAATTCAAAAATCCTTGCTTCCCAATCTTCCTCGCTATTTGATCTTGAGCTCATCGTCTCGATAAAAACTATCTTTTTATTTAAATTTGATAACTTTTCAAGAGCCACGTCCACTGATAAAAGCAAATTTTGCTCTTTTGTTATTAGAGTCTTTAAATAGCTAAGTTCGTGCTCTATTTTGTTGCAAAATTTTATATATTTTTGCGCTTTATTGCCATCTTTATAAGCATTTTTTGTTTCACCTCCGCGACGCGCAATCGCTTGATTCATCTGAAAATATACAAACACCCCAACGCCAAGTGCAACAACCAACATCAAGCCAAAATCAGGCATCGTCTAATCCTTTTTTTACTCATTTTTATAAAAATTTAATCAATCTTAATTCAAAAATTCACGCAAATTTAGCTTAAAATAGCAAGCTTTCATCGCTTTTAATCCCAAAACTCTCATAGCTTTTTGCGCTTGCGATTCGCCCCTTTGCAGTACGCTCAATGTAGCCATGCGCCAATAAATATGGCTCGATAATATCCTCGATTGTCCCCTCATCCTCGCTAAGTCCAGCCGCGATTGTAGAGAGCCCAAGCGGTCTGCGACGCGCCTCAAAAAGCATACGCAAATAGCGAATATCTAGTTCATCAAAACCAAGCTCGTTTACACCAAGCAAATTTAAAGCCTCTTTTGCGCGCTCGTGTGAAATCGCATTCTCCCCTGCTACATCGGCAAAATCGCGAATACGTTTAAGCAACCGCAAAGCGATACGCGGGGTGCCACGAGAACGTCGCGCGATCTCAAAACTAGCATTTTCGTCACACGTTTTTTTTAGCTTTTCGGCGGCACGTTTTACGATTTGAGATAGCTCATCAGGCTCGTAAAACTGCAAACGAAAGTGCATACCAAAGCGATCACGAAGTGGCGCAGAGATTGAGCCTGCCTTTGTGGTCGCGCCGATTAGTGTAAATTTTGGTAGGTCGATTTTAATCGTTTGTGCCGCAGGTCCAGAGCCGATAATAATATCTAGCCGAAAATCCTCCATCGCAGGGTATAAAATCTCTTCAATCGCAGGGCTTAACCTGTGAATTTCATCAATAAATAGCGCGTCACCCTCTTGCAAATTTGTCAAAATAGCGGCCAAATCGCCGGCCTTTTCTATCATCGGCGCGGCTGTCATTTTGATATTCGCGCCCATTTCAGAGGCGATGATATTTGCCAAAGTCGTTTTACCAAGACCTGGCGGCCCATAAAATAAAACATGATCTAACGTCTCGCCTCGAATTTTAGCCGCCTCAATAAATACTTTTAAATTTTGCTTAACCTTGCTTTGCCCAATATAATCATCAAACGTCGCAGGACGCAATGAAATCTCATACTCTTTATCAAATTCGACCTTTTCAATCTCGACAATTCTATCCATTTTGCCCCTTTTTTATATTTTTTTCATCTTTAATCTTATTGAATTTGCGACCACACTAAGAGAGCTAAAACTCATCGCCGCTGCCGCAAACATGGGGTTAATTTTAATACCAAATTTCACAAAAGCCCCAGCCGCAAGCGGAATGCAAATAATATTATAAAAAAATGCCCAAAATAAATTTTGCCTAATCACTGCGCTAGAAATTTGCGATAAACGCACGATTTTTGCGATGTTTGTGAGGTTTTGATTTGTCAAAATCGCATCGCCTAAATCCTGCGCGATCTGCGTTGCACTACCCAAACTAACACTACAACGCGCCGCTTTTAATGCGATGGCATCATTTATTCCATCGCCTATGAATATCGATTTTTGCGATGTTTGCACGATTTTCATCTTATCTTGCGGGCTTAAATTTGCCATTTTTTCATCGATATTTAGCAAATTTGCGATAGTTTCTACCGATTTTTCACTATCGCCACTTAAAATCACGCTTTTTATGCCCTGATTTTTTAGCGCGTCTATCGCATCTTTTGCACTCTTTCTAAGCTCATCTAAAAGATTTATTTCGCCAACAAAAACACCATTTTTTGCGACAAAAATTTTAGTTTGCGCTGTTTGTTCTTGCTCAAATTTGCTATCTAAATTTTTGCGCGCTGGGTTTTTAAAGCTTGCGTCCATCAAATTTGCCTTTAAATTTTGCGCGAAATTTTCATCTAAATTTATGCCAAATTTCGCCAATATTTCAGAATTTCCCACAATCAAATCCCCAGCGCGAATGCCAAGACCAAGCAAATTTTCAAACTCACCGCTAAATTTCGCCACTTCTAGCCCACGATTTTGCGCGAAATTTACAATCGCTTTTGAGATAGGATGCGAGCTTAAAAGCTCAGCCGATGCAACTTCGCGCAAAATTTCATCACTTAAATTTGATGAAACAACAACAATTTGCCCGCTAGTAAGAGTGCCGGTTTTATCAAAAAATGCACTATCGCAAGTGCGCGCAAGCTCTAAAATTTCGGGGTTTTTAATCAAAATTCCATTTCGCGCCGCGTTTGAAATCGCACAGACAATCGCGATGGGCACAGCCAAACCAAGCGCACACGGACACGAAATAATCAATACACTAATGGCAAAATTTACCGCCTCATCTACCGACGCAACCGCGCTCCAAAAGCAAAAAGTAACCACGCAAATGGCGATCACAATGGGGACGAAAATCCCAGCAACTTTATCTGCGATACGTGCGATTTTTACCTTTTTTGCGCTCGTTTCGCTCAAAAGCGCGCCGATTTGCGAAAGCATAGTTTCGTGCTTTGTCGTTGTTATGCGAACGTGCAAAAGCCCGCTAATTAGCGTGCTACCAGCAAATACTTTATCACTTTGCTTTTTTACTACCGGCAAGCTCTCACCATTTAACAAAGATAGATCTAGTTCGCCCATTCCACTTGAAATTTCGCCATCGCGTGGAATCTTTTCGCCCTGTTTTACTAAAATTTCATCTCCGATTTTTAGCTCATCAGCAAGAATTTCGATTATTTTATTTTCGGGCGTGATTAAAAGTGCTGTTTTTGGCACGATTTGAGAGAGTGATTTTATATAAGAATTTGCACTTATTTTTGAACTTTCTTCTAAAATTTTACCTAGCAAAATAAAAGTAATTATCATCGAAGATGAGCTAAAATAAAAATCCGCACCACCAATAAAAAGAGCCACAAACGAGTAAAAATATGCGCTCCCAGCGCCCAAAAGCACAAGCACATTCATATCAAAATTGCGATTTTTAAGAGATTTTATGCCATGAATAAAAAAAATATTTCCACAAAAAAATAGCGAAATAGCGCAAAGTATTAGCGCAAAAAAGTTGAATAAATTTAGAGTGAAATTCGCGCCAAATTTTAGGCTAAATTCCGCGCCAAATTTAGCCCCAAGCCACATTTCACACACCATCGCCAAAATAGCACAAACCAAAGAAAGCGCAAATTTTAGCTTTAAAGAGTGTAAAAATTGCGCCTTTTTACGGCTCATTTCATCATAATCTATGGCGATTTCATAGCCTAATTTTTTGATTTTTTTCTCTACATTTTGACGAATTTCATCTGTATTTAGCGCGGGATTTTCGCCCGTATTGCCTATCTCAAAACGCCCCACGCCGCTATTAAAATCAACACGCGCATCGCAAACGCCCTCTATCTTTTTTGTAACCCGTTCAATCGCGCCAGAGCAATTCGCGCAGGTCATTCCGATAAT
Organism: uncultured Campylobacter sp.; assembly: GCA_963541085.1. GTDB lineage: Bacteria > Campylobacterota > Campylobacteria > Campylobacterales > Campylobacteraceae > Campylobacter_B. The sequence continues at coordinate 6,369 of CAUTSW010000042.1, read as the reverse complement.
ATTTAGCTCAAATTTCATCTTCTAAAATAAAACCCAAATCATCTAATTCTTCGCGAAATTTAGCTAAATTTTTTTCATCTATTTCTAATGAAATTTCAGCCGCACCAACATCTACGAAAATCTCACCAAATTCGTCGCTAAGAGCGTTTTTAATAGTTTTTGCGCAACCTTGGCATTCGACATTTTTTATTCTAAATTTTCTCATTTTTACTCCTTGACTAAATTTTCATACTTATAACCTTGCGCGCTAAGCTCAGCTAAAATGCTATCTTGGTGTTCTTTGCCCTTTGTTTCTAGTGTGATTGTAATCTGTGCGTCGCCATAATCAATGCTAGTTGAGAAGCGATCGTAATCGATTTTGATGATATTTGAGCGTTTATCTTTGAAAATTTCGGTTAGCGAAGTTAGCGCGCCAGGTTTATCTATAAGCGTAACTTTTATCATCATTCTGCGGTGAGATTTAATCAAACCTTTTTCGATTATGATATTTAGCATTTGCACGTCAATATTTCCACCACTTAATACAATGCCGATTTTTGCCTCTTTTGGATATTTAAATTTAGCATTCATTAAAGCTGCAACACCGACCGCACCCGCGCCTTCAACGACGATTTTTTGCTCTTCTAGTAGATATAAAACCGCATTTGCGATCTCTTCGTCATCTACTTGAACAAACTCATCTACAATCTCTAAAATATTATTCAAAATCGCCTCATTTGCGTCCCGCACAGCGATACCATCTGCGATCGTGCGGACTGATTTTGAGTTGATGACCTTTTTTGCAACAAAACTATCGTGCATAGCAGGCGCACCTTTTGCGCCAACGGCGATGATTTTGATATTTGGGTTTATCTGCTTAGCACAGCTTGCCACGCCACTAATTAGCCCTCCACCGCCGACAGGTGCTACGATATAGTCTAAATCAGGCACACTTTCTAACATCTCAAGAGCGATTGTGCCCTGCCCTGCTTGGATTAGCTCATCATTAAACGGATGCACGAAAACTAGATTATTTTCGTTTGCGTATTCGACCGCGTAGGCGTATGCCTCGTCAAAATTATTGCCCTTTAAAATGACCTCCGCGCCTAAATTTTTCGTGCCGATAACCTTTAAAAGAGGCGTAGATTCAGGCATCACAATGACCGCACGCACGCCAAATTCACGTGCACTCAAAGCGACACCTTGCGCGTGATTTCCAGCACTCGCCGCGATTACGCCACCTTGTTTTTGTTCATCGCTTAAATGGGCGATTTTATTGTATGCACCACGGATTTTGTATGCACCTGTGCGTTGGAGATTTTCGCGTTTTACGAAAACTTCTGCACCACTTAAAACGCTGAGCTTTTTAGACTCATAAAGCTCGGTATTGCGGACGAAATTTGCAATCGTCCTTTTTGCTTGAATAATTTTATTTAAATCAACCATTTTTTAATCCTTTAAATTAAGTTTATGTTCTATCATAATGCAACGATCTTGAACAAAATTTTGCCCATCTTTTTGAGACAAATTTGCCACGCTCTCATTTTTAATCCCAAGCTGTAACCAAAACGTCCCCGCGCCATTTTCACGCACTTGCGGATAAATTTCACTAGCAAATTCGCCCTTGCGAAACATCACGATAATATCCATTTTTTCTGGCAAATCAGCGATGCTTCGATAAACTTTTCGTCCTAAAATTTCGTCCATTTTCGGATAAATCGGGTAAATTTCATAACCCACACTTTGCAAATACGCGCCGACGTGATTGCTATCTTTTTGCGGATCTGGGCTTAGTCCTACGATTGCTATTTTTTTTGCTGATTTTAAAATTTCACTAATTTTCATCACTTTTCCTTAAATTAAATTTTACTTAAAATTATCCCACACTCAATGTGATTTGTATGCGGAAATTGATCAAAAATCGCCATTTTTAGGACTTTGTGCGTCTTTGATAAGACGCTTAAATTTTGCGCGGCGGTGACTGGATTGCAAGAAATATAGATAATATTGTCGTAATTTTTGATGAAATTTATAACGCTCATTTCAAGCCCTGCACGCGGCGGATCGACTAAAATATGCGAAAAATCATAATCATCAAAATTTAGTTCGCGCGTACGAAAAAACTCCTCGCCATTAATCGCGCGGATAATCTCTTCGCTTGACATACGGACGAAATTTATATTATTTGCACCGTTATTTTGGGCGTTTTTACGGGCAAATTCAATCGAACTTTTTGAAATTTCGTTCGCTAAAACACGGCGAAATTTTGCACTTAGCGGGATTGTAAAATTGCCATGACCGCAATATAGCTCAAATAGATCTCTTATTTTGCTACTTTTATTACTAGAAATTTGGTCTGAATTTGGCGAAATTCGCGCTAAATTTGACACACAATTTTCGCGCGCTGGGTTTTTAAAGCTTGCGTCCGCGTCAATATTTGCGCACAAATTTTCGCCACCCGCCGCGTCCAAAGCCCACGAAATCATCTTTTCATTTACGCGCGTATTTGGTTGAATAAATGCACTATCGCCAAATTCATAACTAAATTTGCGCCCGTTAATATGTAAAATTTCATGCAAACTCTCACTGCCAAAGACTAATTTTCGTCCTCTGCTTCGCGCGATCAAATTTAAATTGAACTTTTTTTGCAGTGTTTTATGCAAATTTTCTAGCGCATTTTCGATCTCGCGCACATCGCGATGATAGAGTAAAATCGCCGTAATTTCCAAGCGCGTCGCGATAAACTCACACCCAAAAACTTTAAATTTCAAACTCTCATCAAGCAAAATTTCACGCAAAATTTCATCCATCAAATTTGCGATTTTCTCATCTACTTTTTGGCACTCATCGATAAAAACGCGCTTTGTATTTTTGCCGTGCATCGTCCATTTTAAAGCATCTAAGTCACGAAAAATACCAAATTCAGCGCGCGTTCGATAGCCACTTTTTTGCGATGTGAAAATATCAATTTTGCCATCAAAATATGGCGCAAAAAGCTCTTTTATAAACTCAGTTTTTTGTGCGATTTGCGCTTCATAATCTAAATTTAAAGCACAACTCCCGCACTCGCCAAAGACTTTACAATCCAAATTTACTCCCTTTCAAATGCGCCAAAAGCGTTAAAATCGGTCGCTTTTAGACCAAGTTTTCGCAAATACTGCACGTTTTCATCACGACCACCCAAAATCGCATAATCTAGCGCGTTATATCCAAGATCATCACTCGCGCTTAAATCAACACCATTTGCGATTAGAAATTTCACTATTTTTAGGCTAGATTTTTGTGCTGCATGCATTAAAAGTGTGCGCGATGTGTGATTTATCCCACAAAATTTCACATAAAATGGAAAACTATTTGAGCCCAAAAGTGCCGTTTTTTCGTGATTTGATATATATTTTGCGTTTAAATCAGCCCCATTTAACGCCAAAAGCTCGCTCATCGCATAATCATCAAACTCAACAGCATAAAAAATCGGCGTTTTACCAAAGCTATTTTTGTAATTAACCTGCGCGCCATTTAAAAGCAAAAGCTTGACCTTATTTTTGTTACGTAGTGCCGAAAAAATCGCGCTTTCATTACCACTATTTACATTTGCGCCACGTGCTATTAATATCTTTACTATTTCGTCATCTAAATTTTCTAAAAGTGCAATATTTAGGGCATTTGTAAGATCGGCTAAAGTGAAATTTTGCGAATATAAAAACTCAGCAAGAGCGTTTGGTGTTAAATTTTTATTAGCAACAAAACTCTCTAATTTTGATAATCGCAAGTTGCCTTTGTAATTTTGCGTGATAAATTTCAAAAATTCATTTGCAGTTTTATTGGCAAAAAATATCGCCTCATCATCATTGAATTTGTGAAAATTTTTATAAAATTGGACCAAATTTGGCACACTTTCTTTATAAATTTCATTAAATTTATTATAAAGCTCAAAGCTAGAAAGACTCTTATAAGCCCAAAATTTAAGCCCATCACGTGATTTTTGGAGTGCGACTTCACTCGCATTTGTGTCTGGCAAATTTTGCGCAAAAAGGCGCGGTGCAAACATCGCTTTTGAAATTTGAAATTTGAAATTTTGCAAATCATCAATCGCTTTTTGCCCCTCACAATCAACATTTATCCCACGAATTAAAATAGCAATGTCAAAAAATGGACGCATAAATTCATCTTCACAAGCAAAATCAGAATCTACCAAATCATAAAAAAACTCGCGATTTAAAAATAACCTTTCATCGCCACTTTTTAATCTATCGCAAAGCTGTTTAAAATCGCCCCCAAAAAGCAAATTTAAAGAGAGAAAAAATAGTAAAATTTTGAACACGTTTTTACCTAAAATTTAAAAATAAGGCTAATTATAGCCAAATTAGAACCGAATTTAAAATTCGGTTCATAAAATTTAGGATAATGTGTAGTTTGAAATTTGATTAAAATTTAGATATTTATAGATGTCAGCCTCTTTGCCTTCGATCTTTTTTAGCACCAAATTTAGATATTCATCTTTATTAGGTAAACGTCCTAATAGCGCGCAAACTGCGGCTAATTCGGCGCTGCCTAAATAGACTTGCGCACCCATTCCCATGCGGTTGTCGAAATTTCGCGTAGAGGTTGAGAAAACTATGGCGTTATCGCGAACTCTTGCTTGATTTCCCATGCACAATGAACAACCAGAAATTTCGATTCTAGCACCATTTGCGCCAAGCAAACTATAATACCCCTCTTCGCGAAGTTTTGCTTGATCCATTTTTGTTGGTGGCGCAACCCAAAGACGAGTAGGAATTTGTCCCTCGCCACGCAAAATTTCAGCCAGCGCACGGTAGTGACCGATGTTTGTCATACAACTTCCAACAAAAACCTCATCGATATTTTTCGCGCGCTTTGGATCGGCTAAAATTTCACTCAACGTCGCAACATCATCAGGATCGTTTGGACACGCTAAAATAGGCTCTGTAATCTCATCTAAATTTATCTCTATAATGGCTGCATATTTTGCATTTGCATCAGCTTTTAGAAGTTTTGGATTTTCAAGCCATTTTTGCATACTCTCTTTTCTGCGAAGCAGTGTATCTTTGCTCTCATATCCAGCTTCAACCATCGCATCAATCAATGCAATATTTGACTTTAAATACTCTACAACAGGCTCGGTATTTAAAGCTACTGCACATGCTGCCGCACTTCTTTCTGCGCTTGCGTCGCTGATTTCAAAAGCTTGTTCCACCTTAAGATCTGGCAAGCCCTCAATCTCTATAATTTTACCCGCGAAAATATTCTTTTTATTCTTCTTTTCTACGGTTAAAAGTCCCATTTTTATCGCTTGATATGGGATGGCATTTACAAGATCGCGCAAAGTGATTCCAGGCTGCATTTTGCCACTAAATCTCACCAAAACAGACTCAGGCATATTAAGAGGCATCACACCAAGCACCGCAGCAAACGCTACTAAACCACTACCAGCAGGGAAAGAGATACCGATTGGAAATCTAGTGTGAGAATCCCCGCCTGTACCAACACTATCAGGCAATACCATACGATTTAGCCACGAGTGAATTACGCCATCGCCAGGACGAAGAGCAACACCACCGCGCGAACTCATGAAATTTGGCAAAGTTTTATGTAGCAACGCATCGCTTAGCTTTGGATAAGCCGCCGTATGACAAAAGCTTTGCAATACAAAATCAGCACCAAAACCAAGACTTGCAAGCTCTTTTATCTCATCGCGCGTCATAGGTCCTGTGGTATCTTGGCTACCGACAGTAAGTGTGAGTGGCTCAACATACATTCCAGGACGTACACCCTCTACACCACAAGCTTTACCGACCATCTTTTGCGCAAGAGAGTAGCCGATGTTTTCGTCGCTTTTTGGTTGAATTGGTTTAATAAAAATTTGCTCATCTTCCATGCCTAATTCGCGTCTTGCTTTAGCACACAAACTTCGCGCGATAATTAACGGAATACGCCCACCAGCACGAACCTCATCTTCGATAGTATTTGGTGTAAGCTCGAATTTAGAGACAACTTTGCCATTTTTGCAAATTTCACCTTTATATGGATAAATTTCAATCTCATCACCCATCTCTAGTTCATTTACATTCGCAATAATCGGCAACGCACCACTATCTTCTGCTGTATTAAAGAAAATTGGCGCGATAATCGGCCCCATCACAATACCGCCCGTTTTTTTATTTGGAACACCGTCGATATCTTGCCCCATATGCCATTGAATAGAGTTTATACCGCTTTTACGGCTACTTCCAGTACCAACAACATCGCCAACATAGATTAGCTGTTTGCCTTTTTGTTTTAACTCGGCGATTTTTTCTAAACTACCTGGTTGGCGTTTAATAAGCATAGCATTTGCATGAAGTGGAATATCAGAACGCGTCAAAGCGTCGC
>CAUTSW010000041.1:0-11260 GCA_963541085.1 uncultured Campylobacter sp. | reverse complement strand
CGATGTGCGCAAAAAGAGCACAAAGGATATAATTTTGCAGATCAAAAAGGGACTAAAATGATAATTTTAACAGGACTTCAACCAAGCGGAAAACTCCATATTGGCAACTATTTCGCCTCTATCGCGCCAATGATTGCTGCGCAAAATAGGCTAAATTTAGCCTCAAATTCAGAGCAAATTTTAGGCGCAAATGGCGCGAATTCCGATCAAATGCTGATGTTTATCGCAAACTACCACGCAATGACCTCGCTAAATGATGGCGAAAGACTAAAGCAAAGCACATTTGAAGCAGCCTGCGCGTTTTTAGCACTAGGAATTGACCCACAAAAGAGCGTATTTTGGGTGCAAAGCGACGTAAAATCAGTGCTAGAACTCTACTGGATTTTGAGCGCATATACGCCGATGGGACTGCTAGAGCGCGCCCACGCCTATAAGGATAAAATTGCAAACGGGCTAGAATCGCATCACGCGCTATTTTCCTATCCGGTGCTAATGGCAGCCGATATTTTGCTCTATAACGCGAATTTTGTCCCAGTTGGCAAAGATCAGATTCAACACGTCGAGATTGCACGTGATATTGCGCTTAAATTCAACAACGCTCACGGCGATATTTTCGCCCTCCCGCAAGCAAAAGTGAGTGAAAATGTCGCGATCGTCCCTGGCACAGATGGGCGAAAGATGAGCAAAAGCTACGCAAACACGATCGATATTTTCTGCGATCAAAAAACACTCAAAAAACAATGCAATAAAATCGTAAGCGACTCAACCCCATTAGAAGAGCCAAAATCGTGGGAAAATTGCAATATTTACGCGATCGCAAAGCTATTTTTAGATGAGCGTGGAGCGGGCGATTTACGCGGGCGATATGAGCGCGGGGGCGAAGGATACGGGCACTTTAAAGCCTATTTGCAAGAGCTAATCTGGGCGTATTTTGCAGACGCTAGAGATAAATATACGGATTTTATGGCGCACCCTAAAAAAGTGAGAGAAATTTTAGATTTTGGAGCGTCTAAAGCACAAAAAATAGCCGATGAGAATATGCGTAAAATCCGCGATTGCGTCGGGATTTTGTAGGGATTTTGTTTTGAAAAATATGTGTAGATTTAGCACGAAATTTATCGTAAGCGTTTAAAACACAGCGCGAGTTAAAGTAGCAAATTTGGCTGAAAATTTAACGTAAAACAGGGCGCAAATTTAATGTAAATTTGGTGCTAAATTTTCACTAATTTTTGTTAAAACACAGCGAAAATTTGGTGCAACCTAGATAAAAATAACAGATTTATATCAGTTTTATGATAAGCGTTTTAAACCTAAACGCGAGATTTTATATCAAATAAAAATGTACAATTTAGACAAAATTTGCGCCGTGTTTTTTATAAAAAATCTCTTTTTAACGCGAATTTAAATAAAAAATTTTGCGAAAAATTTAATTGATTCTAGGAGAAAAAATGAAATTATGTGTTGCTTTGGATCTGCCTACGCGCAAAGAAAATTTAGCGTTGGTGCAAAATCTAGCGCATTTAGCGGATAAAATTTGGCTAAAAGTTGGGCTTAGATCCTATCTGCGCGACGGGGCTAGTTTTTTGCAAGAGATCAAAAAAATCGGCGATTTTCGCATTTTTTTAGACCTTAAAATCTACGACATTCCAAATACCACAGCAGACGCAATTGAGGTTTGCGCTGGGCTTGGCGTGGATATGATAAACCTGCACGCAAGTGCTGGAAAAGAGGCGATGTTGGCGGTTACAAATCGACTAGCAAAGCTAAAAACGCGCCCGCTAATCATCGGTGTGTCGGTGCTAACTAGCTTTGATGAGCGCGGCTGGAGAGAGATTTATGGGCGCGATGTGGCTAAAAGCGCGGTGGATATGAGCGTGATGGCACATGAGTGCGGGCTTGATGGCATGGTTTGCTCAGTGCATGAAAGCTTGATGATAAAGCGCGCGGTTTGTGCGAATTTAGCTGATTTTGACACAAATTTAGCTAGAAGCAAAGCTATAAAACACAGTGAGCAAAGCGAATTTGAGCCTAAAATTAGCGCAGATTTTAAAAATTTACCAAATTTAGACACGGATTTAAAAACAGCGCAAATTTCAAAGAGTGCGATTTTTGAGATGATACAAAATTTAGACTCGGATTTTACTAGCGATTTTTCTCAAATGGCACAAATTTCAAGTGCAAATTTAAAAAGAGAAATTTATCAAAAAACGCAAATTTTAGACACAAATCAAGCGAATGAAATTTCGAAATTTAATGCAAATTTTACCACACAAATTTCACCAAATTTAAGCGCGAATTTTCTTACAATTTGCCCTGGAATTCGCCCGTTTGATAGCGCGAAAAACGACCAAAAAAGAGTCGCTGATCTAAATTTCGCCAAAGAACAAAAGTGCGATTTTATCGTGGTTGGACGCCCAATCTACATGCCAAATAATCCAAGCCAAATATGCGAAAAAATCCTCGCGCAAATAGATAGCTAACAAGGCTATCTAAATCGCTGATTTAAAATATTAAAAGTCAAAATTCAATGCAAATCAAATTAAGAGATTTCACAAAACAAGACTCAAGGCAGATTAAAAACCTTAATTAAACTATGATTTAGCAGATGAAAACCAAGTATATCTATCGCCACAAAAATTCAAAAAGAAATTTAGAGATTTTGAAGATATTAAAATATCAAAATTTTAATGACTAGCAAGTGTTAAAAAAGTAAATTTGGTGGCTAGATAAAGATTTGCAAAGCTACTTTTGAGGCAAAAATAGCAAAAAGTCAAAAACTGGCGCACAGCATGTTAAGGCGTAATGAGTGGATAAAATGTTTTACAAATGAACCGATGCCATCAGATTAGATGAGAGTAATTTTTATGGCGGATTAGTAGATTATAAAGCCAAAGCGCGTTAGAGAGTAAAACACTCTAAAAATAAATTTGCAAATGGCAAAAATCGCCTCAATGACATTAAAAATTTCTAGGCTTATCATAAAATTATCCAAATTTAAAGACATAAAAAATTTCTCGCTTCATCTTAAGCAACGCAAATTTTTAAAGAGATAATTTCTATACTGCGTTAATAAAAAGGTATTAAAGTGAGTTGACTCATAGATTTAATATTTTAAAAAGCTCATTTTTAATAATCTTGCGCGTAAAGTTTTGTAAAGAATTTGATTTTTAACAAAACTTCACACAATCGCGGCGCAAAGTAAATTTAGCTAGAAATTTGACTTACATATTTTTCGTTTAAATTTAAAATATAAGTAAATTTTAGCCCTTAAAAAACTAAAATTTACTCTTAAAATAGATACAAATCAAGCGATTTTATCGGGCAAATATAAAATTAATTTAGATAAATTTCTGCGCCCGCGCCAAAGCTACATTTGCAAAATAGATCTCAAATTTAGCTAACCAACCCGAGCCACTTCCAATACGTCGCACTAAATACTAGCATCATAACGTATGCAAACGCCATTATCACAACGCCCGTTTTTATAAAATCGCGAGATGAATAATATCCTGTGCTAAATGTGATCATATTTTGTGGCGCATTTACCGGCAAAATAAATCCAAAACTCACGCTAAATTGCAAAATCATCGTCATTGCCATCACATTAATCGAAGCATCCATTTCATTAAGCTGCGTTAAAACCGCGATCACAATCGGAATGATTGCAGAAGCAAGCGCAGTAGCAGAAGCAAAACCTAGATGAATGATTATTAAAAAAAACGATAGCACGCCGATTACAAAAATCCCGCTTGAAGTAGCCAAACCAAACGCATCAACAAACCAATGCGCCATCCACGTCGCAGCACCTGTGTTTAAAAGCGCAGTTCCCACACTAATACCAACGCCAAATAAAATTATCGTGCCCCAATTTATCTTATTTACCGCCTCTTTCCAGCTCATCACGCCAATTATTGGCATAAACATAATCGAAATTCCGATTAAAGTAACAGATGTTGTATCAATTGAGTGAAGTTGTTTTTCGGTGATCCAAAAAAAGAGCATCGCCACACAGATAAACATAAGTTTTAGCTCATTAAATGAAATTTTACCCATCTCTTTTTGCATTTTGGCGATTACTTCTTGTCCGCCTTTTATCTCATCTACCTCGCTTGGCATCATTTTTGTTAGCACAAAATACAAAACAACAGACATCAAAGCAGCAAAAGGCGCAGCCGCAATAAACCACTCAAGCCATGTCGGCTCTTTACCTAATAATTTATTCATAAAACCAATTGCGACCATATTTTGAGCGGCGGCAGTTTTGATTCCCACATTCCAAAGGCTATCTATTTGAGATACAGCTATCATCATAATCGCAGCAAAAGTTGAACCCTGTTTTACGCCAAATGCGCGAATAATACCGATTACAATAGGTACAAGCGCAGATACGCGCGCTGTTGTGCTAGGGATAAAAAAGCTAAGCACACAACCAGTTATCAACACGCCGATTAATAAATTTTTCGCCTTTGTTCCAACTTTTGACATAATAAATAGAGCAATTCGTTTATCAAGACCTGTAATCATCATCGCAGCCGCCAAAAATAGCGCAGCCATAACAAGTGCCCAAGAGCTATTTGCAAAACCGCCAATCGCTAATTTTAGCGCGGTTTTTGTACCGACAAGCATGCCAACCGTCTTTTCAGTCTCAATCAAATCACCCTTTATATTTAAAACTTTTGCAACCTGTGGATCTATTAGTGGTGCAAATCCAAGACTCAAAATCGCTACACCTATAATGATAAACGAACTCGCTGGATAACTAACAGCCTCCGTAATCCACAAAATAACAGCAAAAATCAAAATTCCGATCATTCGCTGTCCAACTACTGGCAATCCCTCTGGCGTCGGAAGTGCCCAAATGATAAACATAATCACAAAAGCAGCTATAAATCCAACAACTTTTGCACCTGAAATTTGCAAATTTTCTTGCATTATTCCTCCTTTAAAATGATAAAGGATGTAATTATACTAAGAAAAAACGAATTCCATAAATATTGATATAAATTATTTTTCATATTAAATTTTTTGTAAAAAATTTTCTCTGTTTTTTTTTTTTTTGGTAAAATGACCCGATTTTCAAGGATAAGGAGTATAGATGAAAAAATTGAATTTTTCAATTTTAGTTTGCGCTATTTTAGGGGCAAGCGCAATACAAGCGGCTGAATTAGCCGAAATTCAAGCAAGAAAAGAGGTAAAAATCGGCGTTAGAATGTCGCTTTATCCATTTTCAAAACAAAACGAAGATGGTAGCTTTGAGGGCTTTGAAGTAGAATTTGCTAAAAAACTAGGCAATGCGATTTTAAAAGATGGCGGAAATGTAATTTTAGTCGGCGTAAACGCAAAGCAAAGAATAGAAAAGTTACAAAATGGAGAAATTGATATCGCTGTTGCATCGCTAGCCAAAAGCCCAGATCGCGAGAAATTAATCGACTTTTCGACACCATATTTTTCATACAGTGACGCTGTTTTGACTCATAAAGATAACAAAATTTCCTCTTTAAAAGATATGAAAGATGAAAAAATTTTAGCAGTCCCAGGGACAACCTCATATAAATTTCTAAATGAACAAAATTTCGATGTGATTGATTGTAAAAATGCGCCCGATTGCTTTGAAAGATTAAAAGCTGGAGAGGCGAAATTTTATGCACAAATGAACACACAAATCGCGGCGTTTCCACTCGTAGATGATAACTATGTTATGGGGCTTAGAAAGCTTGGGAGTGATCATTTCATCAGCGTTGGCGTTCCAAAAAATACACCGATTTTAAAGCAGTTTATCAACGATCAAATTGTTAAATTTTCAAAAGACGGAATGTTTAAAAAAGCCTACGACGATGTTTTTGAGCCATATTATCGTGGGACGCTAGATCGTAAATATTTCTTATTAGATGGCATTTATGATATGTTGTTTTAGCTAAATTTGACTAAATTTAATACAAAAACCTGCGCAAATTTTATAGCGCGGGTTTGATTTATAATATCTACTTATCAACGATTTATCTCGCAAAATTAGCGCAAAATCTTTTTTGGTGATTAATAGCTAATCTGATAGAAAAAGCCATATAAAAGGCTAAAATTTGATGAAATTTAACGCTATTTTAAGCGCAAATTTTATCAAATTTACTAATTGCTCTCATTTAAAATTTGCACGAGCTTATCTATTTCGTTTGAACGATAATATCCGCCATTACCCGTAACTAGCGGCTTTAAACGACGCTCTGTATCGCGAGCTTGGATATTATAACCGATGATAAATGAGCTGATTTTTAGGTGTTGATTTTCGCGCACTAAATTGGCAATCTCTTTTTGCGCGTGTCCATTACAAGAGTCCGTCCCATCTGTGATAATCACTAAATTTAGCACTCTTTTTGCATGTATCACGCCTAAATTTCCAGCCTCTTTTATCGTAAGCGCGAGCGGAGATGTAAGATTATTCGCACCGATTTTTTCTATTTTTGATCTAAATTCGCTTAGATTATTTGAGGGCGCAAGGTCAATTTGTACATCTTTACAGCTCTTTCCAAACTCAACAAGCGCAATTTTAGTGTGTGAAATTTTTAATTTTGACGCCAAATTTAGCGCATTTTGTTTAGCTGATAAGATGCTAGAAACACCAGAAGTTTTATCGCGAAGTCTCATTGAACCTGAATTATCAAAGACAAAAATCGTAACAACGTCATCTTTTTTTATATGGCTTTTTTGCGGTGTTACACATGATGAAATCATCAAAATAAGCGCGAAAATAAGCGCGAAACGAAGAGAATTTTTCATTTTCAACTCCTTAAAAAGTGCAATTGTAATGAAAATTTATTAACTCTAAATAAAAGCTGTTATAATTGCGTTTTTTCAAAAGGCATCAAATTGAAGACAAATAAATTCTTTTTTATATCATTTATTCTATTTTTATTCGGCTGGGTGATCTATCTTTTTAAGCCATTTTTACTCACAATTACAATCGGAATTTTAATGGCGGTCTCGACGGCTAGTTTTCACGCAAAAGTGCTAAAACTTACGCGAAATAGGCAGATTATAGCTAGTGCACTTACTACAATTTTCCTTGGTGCACTGTTTTTAGTGCCGCTTTTATACGCGATCATAATTTTGGCACAAAATGTAGCGCATTTTGATATGAGTTACATTAGCAAAACCGCAGATTATATTAAAAATTTAAATCCACAACTTCCATCTTTTCTTAGCTTTTTGGAGCCTAAAATTCGCGGATTTTTAGCTTCGATTGACCTTGGCGGTGTGGCAAAAAGCGCATTTTCTTATACATCTAAATTTCTAGCTGGCGGGTCAAATTTCATCACAGATTTTGGGCTAATTATCATATTTTATTTCTTTGCAAATTTATATGGAAACGATCTATTAAAGCTTATAAAAGACAACATCCCAATAGAAAAAGAGCACTTAGAGTATATTTTTTCGCAAGTAACTAACACGATGAGTGTGGTTTTTTACTCTACGATTCTAAACGCCGTGTTACAAGGCACGCTATTTGGCATAATCGCGATGTTTTTTGGCTTTAATGGGCTATTTTTTGGCATTTTGTTTGCTTTTGCGTCGCTCATTCCTGTTGTTGGCGGTGCGCTCATATATGTGCCGATGTGCGTGTATGAACTAGCCATAGGCGAAAAAATCGCTGCATTAATCGTGTTAATTTACTCTGTTGTCATCATTTCAACACTCGCCGATAACTTTGTAAAACCGTTAATTATCAAATTCATCAATAAAAAATTAGGATCTACCAAGACAAATTTAAATGAAATGCTCATATTTTTCGCGATGATGGCAGGGATTTCGACGTTTGGCTTTTGGGGCATGATTTTAGGACCGGCGATTGTGACGATGTTTGTGGCGACTTTAAGCTCATATGATGCTCTAAAAAAGAAATTTGGCTTTATTTAAATTTGCCCGCTGATGCGTTGCAACCGAGTATTTTAGGGCTTTGTGTGCTTATGTGATGCTTTTTTGTTTGTTTGAAATTTGTGGCTAAATTTTACTTGGACAGCTGTCTTTAGGCACAAATTTTGTGTTTTGCGTATTCTAGATTTTAATAAATTTGCACCAAAATAAACTAAATTTTAGCACCAACTCACGCATGATTTTATGTGTTATAAAAAAACAGAGCTAATTAAGTTTTTGTCTATACAGCACGTTTTATCCAAATTTAATCACAATTTGCGCAGATGTTTTAAAGCGTAATTGGCTTATAAATAAGAATATTTGATTATTAATTTAAAGCTATTAATCGCTTGTTTTAGGTATTTGCCGTTGTGATTTTCTTTCATCTGCGTTTGCAATTGTGAGCTTAAAATTTGAATCAAATTTACCTTAAATAAAAATGTTTGCAAAAAGCAGCATGTTAAGCCGCTTCCATCAATCTGCATCTATTTTTACATTGTAAATTTTTAAAAAGTGCTTTTGATTTTGGTTGATTTGCGTCATTGGCTTGGTCTAAATTTACTTTGCTTTATTTGGCTAATTTGTAGTCTCAAACACAAATATATAAATTTTCTTTAAGATATTTTCGCTTTAAAAGGTTTTTTATCCTTTTATTTTTTGCTTTTTGTTCTTGCTTGTTAAAGTTTTTTATAAATGCTTTTAAATAGACATCTTGCAAATTCTGCTTTAAATTTTACTATATAAAAACTGCATGGAAATTTTTAAATTATCTAAATTTTTACAACAAATTCGCGCTCTTTTTTAGAAATCTCAAACCACTAAAAGCGCATATTCTTGGCTAAAATATTAGCTTTAAAATTTACAAGCTCTTTTAAAAAGTAAAATTTGAGTGCGGTATCAGTGCGTAAAATCATGACTATAAATGCAAAAATTTTCGATCACTCATTGTATTTTTACACTATAAATGTAAATTTTAGACGCTTTATACAAATGTGCTTTTTAAATTTATCCAAAACTAAATTTTTAAATTTCTAAATGAAGGCTCAAATTTCTAGTGAAATTCAAGCTAAATTAAAAATGCCAAATCTACACAAAGATGTGCAAATTTGGCATGCGACTATTTTACGTGAGCAAGTTTGCGACGTAAATAGGCTATTTTGCTCTGAAGCGGTAGATGTTTAGGGCAATTATCCTCGCACCCAAGCAACGTCATACACCCAAAAACACCATTATCATCGCCAATTAACTCATAAAAATCCTCATCTGTGCGCTGATCGTGAGCGTCAGATTTAAATCTTGCTACCCTGTTAAGTCCAACCGCGCCGATAAAATCAGGTCGCATAATCGCCGTTCCGCAACTAGCGACGCAAATCCCGCACTCAATACAGCGATCTAGCTCAAATGTCTCTTGCGCAGAATCTGGATCGACTGGTTTTTCTAAGCGCGTAATATCTGTCTTTTCATTTGTATGCACCCAGCTTTCTACGCGTTTATTCATCGCATGCATCCACTCTCCTGTATTGACGCTTAAATCTTTAATCAACTTAAACGCAGGAAGTGGCATAAGCTCAATAACACCCTCTGGATAGTCTTTTGTAAGTGTGCGACACGCAAGTTGTGGGCGACCATTTACGACCATACCGCAGCTACCGCAAATTCCAGCACGACAAACAAAATCAAAACTAAGCGTTGGATCAAACCTTTCTCTAATGACATTAAGCGCGATAAATAGCGTCATGCCATCGGTCTCTTCGATCTCATAACTTTGGAAATGTGGTTTTGAAATTTTGCTAAGCGGATTGTATCTTAACGCCTTAATAGTAATCTTTCTACTCATCGCCTACTCCTACTCTTTCATTTGGTTTTTTATACTCTGGTTGCAAATCATAGTGCATTAGTGCTTCTTGGATCTCATATCTACCTTTGCCGGCTTCTTGCATTTTAGTGCGGATATTATCGACTTCTTCTTGACGTTTTGCAGAGAGTGGATTTTCTATAATATTACCCTTTGCACCATAACCGCGAAACGCTGGTGGCATCTCCATATTCATAATATCAAGCTCTTCATAATCTACAATCGGCTTTGTATCGCCCTCTTTCCAGCTTGTAAGTGTGCGTTTGCACCACTCTAAATCGTTGCGTTTTGGATAATCCTCTCGGTAATGCGCACCGCGACTCTCTGTTCTTAAATATGCACCCCAAGCAACACAAAGTGCTAGTTTTAACATCTTTTGAGTGCGATAAGCATCTTCTAATTCAGGGTTTCCAAATTTCTCTTTATTTTTAACTTCAATATCAAGAGAGTGTTTATAAAGCTCTTCTAGCTCATCAACAGCTTTTTTTAGCCCTTCGCCCGTACGGAAAATGGCAACATGCTCCCACATGATATCTTTCATGCGGTTTTTGATCTCATAAACATCAAATTTGCCTTTGTGAGCTAAAAGTTCATTTAGATAATTTTCTTGTTTATCAAGTGCTTTTTGAACATCGGCTGTATTAATATCAATCTCATGTTCTTTGCAATAATCAGCAAAATATCCGCCGATAATCATACCGCTAACGACCGTCTCGGCAACCGAATTTCCACCTAAACGGTTAAAGCCGTGCATATCCCAGCACGCTGCCTCTCCTGCGCTAAACAACCCAGAAAGTGTCTGGCTCTCACCTGTTGGTTTTGTGCGAATTCCACCCATTGAGTAGTGTTGCATAGGAAGCACTGGTGCCCACCCTTTTGGACCCTCATCAGCCGGATCAATACCATTAAAAATTTGGCAAATTTCTTGGACGTCACGTAAATTTTTCTCAATATGTTCGCGACCCAAAATAGAAATATCAAGCCAAACATGCTCTCCATATGGGCTTTTTACACCTTTGCCATTGCGAATATGTTCCATCATACGGCGACTTACGACGTCGCGACTTGCTAGCTCTTTTTTCTCTGGCTCATAATCTGGCATAAAACGATATCCATCAACATCACGCAAAATTCCGCCATCTCCACGACAACCCTCCGTCAGCAAGATACCGCTTGGGACGATTGGCGTTGGGTGAAATTGCACCGCTTCCATATTTCCTAGCTTTGCGACACCAGTTTCAAGAGCGATGGCAGCACCAATACCTTCGCAATTTACAGCGTTTGTTGTGTGTTTATAAATTCTACCATAACCACCAGTGGCAATCAACGTTCCACGAGCGACATAAGCTTCTAATTCGCCAGTAATTAAATCGCGCACAATCGCGCCATAACAGCGATTATTTTTGTGGATTAGTGAGATTGCTTCTTTGCGATCGCGGATATCTACGTTGTGTCTTAAGGCCTCATTTGCAACGCCAAAAAGCATCGTATGACCAGTGG
>CAUTSW010000040.1:0-11492 GCA_963541085.1 uncultured Campylobacter sp. | reverse complement strand
CAGAAACTTTTAAATCAACCAATTTGAGTGCTGATGAATTAAATTTGTGGACATTTTGGCTAAGGTGACAGGTTTTAAAAGTGTGAATTTAAGTTTTAAGAAAAACAAAATCTGCAATATTTTTGTTTGATTTAAAATTTAAAAAGCTCAAATTATGAGCCTTTTTTTGTTTGAAAATTTTAAAATTTAAACTAAATTTATGAGCGATAATCGGCGTTGATTTTTACATAATCATAGCTCAAATCGCACCCGTAAGCGCAAAATTCGCCACTTCCAATACCTAAATCACATGAAATTTTATAGCTATCTTGCGCCATTACAGCATGCGCAGCGGCTTCTCTTTGTGGAGTTAGCTCTGTATTTTGCGCATCATATACGAGCACATCATCATAATAAATAACCAAATTTTCTTCGCAACACTCAACGCCACTTGCACCGATTGTCGATGCTATGCGCCCCCAATTTGGATCTTCGCCGTAGATTGCTGTTTTAACAAGTGGCGAATTTGATAACGCTTTTGCGGCTTTTTGCGCTTGCGCTTCATCTTTTGCGCCTTTTACTTCAAAGGCGACAAGCTTATTTGCGCCTTCGCCATCACGCACAAGCATTAGCGCAAGCTCCTTGCAGATACGGTTTAAAGCGAAGCTAAATGCCGTTTTTTCGTATCCGTTAAGGCGTGAGGTAAGCATAATAACGCTATCATTTGTCGATGTATCACCATCTACACTAACAGCATTAAAACTAAATTTTATCGCGCTTTTTAACAGTTCATCCATGTCTGATTTTGGAATATTCGCATCGGTTAAAATATAACAAAGCATCGTCGCTAATGCTGGATTTATCATGCCTGCACCCTTGCAAATAGCGGCGATTGTAAAACTTGTCCCATCATCGCACTCAACACGAAAAGCGAGCTCTTTTTTGAATGTATCCGTTGTCATAATCGCCGTTGCGACGCCGTCACTATTGCGAGAATTTAGATTAAATTTCTCAAATCCAGCTAAAATTTTATCCTTTTTAAGGCGATAGCCAATGACGCCGGTTGAGCTCATTATTGGATTTGTGAGCCTGAAATTTGAGTCTGAAATTTGATTTGTATGGCTGATTTTGCTAGAAATTTGCGCAAAAATTTCATCTATATCGGCGATTCCGTTTGCGCCTGTCATTGAGTTTGCGTTTTTTGAATTTAATAAAATAAAATTTGTTTTAAAATTTTCGCCGTAGCGTAAAAAGTGCCTAATTGGCGCGGCTGCAAAGCGGTTTGTTGTAAAAACAGCACTTACATCATACGGGGCATCGCACCTGATAAATCCTAGATCGTTACCTTGTTTTTTAAAGCCCGAATTTACGCCGTCAAAGTAAAATCCACCGACATTTTCTAAACCATTTTTGAGTGGAATTATATTAAACATATTTTACCTCCTGAGGTTTGTATTTTTTATAGATTAGACGCTTTGTTGTGCGGATGCCATCTGCTGTACCAACAAGTAACAATCTTGCGCCACTTCCGATGATAATATCAGCCCCTGGCATTGGGATAAATTTATTGTTTTCGTCGCGAATTCCGATGATTTTTGAGTTTGAAATCTCATCTAAATGAAGTTCGCCGATTCGTTTAAATCTAGTCCAAGAAAAATCAGGAATTTTAATCTCTTCTATATCAATAAGTGAGTCTTTTTGATATAGAAATTTATCTAAAATATTCTCCATATCAGGTCGCACACTGATTGCGCTAAGGCGTTGCGCGGCGATTTTTGATGGCGAAATAACAGAATCTGCACCGAGTTTTTTTAGCTTTTGCGTGTCTGCTTCGTTTTCGCTTGATGTGATTATAAAATATGGCTTTTTTCGCTCGATGTCGCGTTCATAAAGGCGCACAGTGGCTACAATGGCGATATTATCAGCCGCATTTGTGCTAAGGGTTATGACACCTTTTGCGCTTGAAATGTGGGCTTTTAGTAAATTTATCTCGGTGTGTGGTTCACCGACGATGAAATACGGATATTTTTGTTCTTTTGCGATTTGCGCTAAGTCATCTCGCGGATCTATGACGACGAATGGGACGTGATTTTCGCGGAATTGTTTTGCAAGTTCGATTGTGTAAAGATTGTGATAACAGATGATGAAATGGTGCTTTAACCTTGCGATTTCATAGATCATAGAACGCTCCCTAAGCAAACTAAATAAGTGTCCGTTTTTTAACGCTTCAACAACAAGACCGAGCGAAAACGTGAAAGCTAAAAAGCCAAAAATGATAAAAACGATTGTAAAAATTCTACCAGCTGGCGTGATTTTACCAACCTCAGTAAAGCCGACTGTAGTAAATGTCATACCAGCTTGATAGAAAGCATCGACAAAAGAAAAATTACTAAATATGATATAACCGATTGTCCCAATCATCATCAACAATACGATTAAGATGAAAGGAAGTCGGAAAATTTTAAGTTCTTCGTAAAATTTAGAGTCAAATTTTATATCGGGTTTTCCGGAGGCCGACCAACCCAAAAACTCGGCTATTTTACGGAAGAAAGGCATAATTTAGAGTTATTTTGAAGCTTTTTTCATTGTTCTTAGAGTTGAAGCGGCAACTTTGATTTTCACCTTTTCTCCATTTTCTAAAACAACGCGAATTGTGCGTAAATTTACCATAAAGCGTTTTTTAGTTTTGTTGTTTGCGTGGCTTACGCTGTGTCCTACTAATGGGCGTTTTCCTGTTATTGTGCATACTCTTGACATCTGATTTCCTTTGTGAGAATTTTAAAATAAAAAGTCGGATTATATCTAAAAAAATTCAAATTTCTCTTAAAAACCGCGCTTTTATTAAATTTTATAGCTTTGCGTAGTAAAATACCGCCATTTTTTGTAAAGAAGGGTAATTTTATGTATGTAGCACCAAGCATTTTATCGGCTGATTTTGGGCGTTTAAATGACGAAATTTCGGCTGTTTGCGCCGCTGGGGCAGACCTAATACATATTGATGTAATGGATGGGCATTTTGTGCCAAATTTAACGATTGGGCCACTAATCGTAGATGCTGTGGCAAAAACAAGCACAGCTCCGCTAGATATTCATCTGATGGTGGATAATATTCCGTTTTTTGTCGATCTTTTTATTAAATTTAAACCTAAATTTCTTAGCTTTCATATTGAAAATGATCCGCATCCTTTTCGTTTAATAGAACACATTCGTGCTCATGGAATTCACCCCGCGATTGTGCTTAATCCGCATACGCCGATTTCGTCGTTAGAGCACCTAATTACCGAGCTTGATATGGTGCTTTTAATGAGTGTAAATCCTGGTTTTGGTGGGCAAAAATTTATGAGTGTAGTTCTTGAAAAAATCAGGCAATTAAGAGAGCTAATTTACGCAAAAAATGCAAAGTGCATGATAGAGGTTGATGGCGGAGTAAATGGGCTAAATATCGCCGATATTAGCGAAGCTGGAGCTGATATTGTGGTCGCTGGAAGCTATATTTTTTCATCAAATAGTTATGAAACAGCGATAAATTCATTAAAAATTTAGTTAGCAAAATGAGTCCAAAATTAGAAAATTTGATTGCGCTTTTGGCAAAAACTAGCTTAAATCATCACGATTTTTTGCAACTTGCTGGTGATATTAGCGAAATTACATCGCTTTTTAATCCGCGAGATTTTGACATGTGGCGTTTTTTGGGGCTAAATTTGATGAAGCTTGATAATGGCAAAATCACGCTAAAAACGCGCGAAACCGATATTTGCGACGAAATTTTTTGCATTGTTGATATAGAGACAAGCGGCGGGATTCATAGCGGTCAAATCATCGAAATAGGCGCGGTAAAAGTGCAAAATTTCAAAGAAATAGGACGATTTTGTTCGTTTGCAAAGGCGAGCGAGATCCCGCAAGAGATCACGCAATTAACAGGAATTTCGCTAAAAGATGTCGCTAGTGCGCCAAACCTTGCGAATGTGATGGAAAAATTTCGGCTCTTTTTGGGAAATGCGGTTTTTGTGGCTCACAATGTGCGGTTTGATTATGATTTTATCAGCGCGACGCTCGAAAAATTGAGCTTTGGCATGCTTTTAAATCGCCGAATTTGCACGATAGAGCTCGCTCGTCGCACTATTGCCGCGCAAAAATATGGGTTGCAAAGCCTAAAAGATCAGCTTGGCATCGAAAACCAACACCATCGCGCACTTAGCGATGCTTTGGCGTGCAGGGCGATTTTTGAGACGTCTATTAAAAGGTTGCCATGGCACGTGCAAACAAGCGAGGATTTGATAACATTTAGCAAAACTGCGCCTTGCATGAAGATAATTGAGATTAAAAAGTGATTTGAAATTTGTGTTTTTAAAGCGCGGAAGTTGCTTTCATCTCGCTTTTGTTTGTTTGGTAATTGTTTTAAATTTTTGTCACTATTTTGATTTGTGTCTATTTTTTATAGAGCGAATAAATTTGTTTTTGTGCTAAATTTTTAAACCCAGCGCGCGCGTTTTACTTGGCTTTGTGTTGGTAATTCGTAAGAAATTTGCTTTGATTTTACTGTGAAATTTTGTTCTACTGTTTAAATTGTGCTTTAAAATTTGGTGCTAAATTTAGCTACGCAAGGCGTAAAATTTACGATTTTGCACAGGCAAAAACTAACACACAAAAACAGCAATTTAAAGTACTTTTAAAAATTTAATAGCGGTGCGAAGTAACAATAAATTTGATATTTATAAATAGAAAAAGCATAAATGCGAGGCAAATTTAGGACGAGTTGAACAAAGCGAAAAAGTGCCTGCAAAAAGATTAACGCCGTAATAAAATGATTTTGCGCGATAATAAAAACTATAAACACAAGGCAAATTTTTGATAATGGTGTATGTAAATTAGCAAACACATTTTATTTGCGAGATTTTGCTTTAAAATTCGAGTGATTTTGCTGTGAAATTTGCTTTACCTGTTTGAAATTATCTTAAATTTGACACTGAAAATTTAAATTTTTTCGGAGCAAATTTGCGACGTTACACAGCCAAAAGCCAAACGCGTAAGAACAAAAAACAATTTATTTTGTTTTAGTTTTGCAAAGTAAATTTATAACTCGCGCAAATGAGTGCGCAACTGACAAATGTGAGCTATAAAATGCCCGTTTGTTTTTGCGTTGGCAAAATTTTTATGCGAAATTTTGGCTGAAAAAAATTGGATTTTTGATGATTTTGGGCTGTTTACTGGCAAATTTGCGTAGATTATTGACACCAAAAATTTAATTTTGATTTGATCGCGTGTGGCAAATTACAAAAGCCAGCAAAACGCGCAAAAATGTTTATGTAAAGGACTTTCACCTGCTTTGATTTTACTAAAAACTAGCTCAAGCCCCATTTCACCGCATCTTTCATCACTTTTATGCCACTTTTATATTTTTAACATAACTTTGCATGTTGCATTAAATATGCAGTGGATTAGAGCGGATAAATTTGATTTTGTTCTCTAAAATTGTTACTAAACTTGTGTAAATATACTCATTTTGCGATTAGCGCGCTGGGTTTTGTAAATTTGCATAAATTTATATAAATTTGCTTCACCAAAAAGTCTCATGTGTCTTAAATTTTCGCGATAAAAATCGTCACTTAGATTGTAAATTCTAAATTGTCAGTGTTTGAGAAGATATTGTTTTGCTTTGTCTTTAAATTTGTGCAGTTTTGTAAAAAAGTCGTTATGAAATTATTTAATTTCAAGTCAAATTTGACTTGAAATTTCAAAATTCACGCCCTGTATTGTGAGACAAATTTGGCAATTCTAGCGATGCCTTTTTCGATGCTTTCTAAATCGGTTGCAAATGATAATCTAAAATATCCATCCATTCCAAAGCCGATTCCAGGGACAAGAGCGACCTTTTCGCGCTCTAAAAGCAATTTGCAAAATTTCATCGAATCGCGCTCAACTAACGAACAGTTGACAAATAAATAAAACGCGCCCTGCGGACAATTTACACTAAGCCCATCAATTGCATTTATCGCGCTGACGGCGTAGTCGCGACGTTTTTGGTACTCATTTTTCATCATCTCGATATCTGCATCGCTTTCGCCTAAAAGTGACGGAATCGCTGCTTTTTGCACGATTGATGTGATGTTTGAGACGCTTTGGCTTTGTAAATTTTTCATCGCTTGATTTAATTCATCGATCGCACTTGCGGTGTAGCCAAAACGCCAGCCAGTCATCGCGCCACATTTACTTAAGCCGTTTATGGTAATCGTGCGCAAAAATAGATCATCGCTCACGCTTGCAACGGAGCAAAACTCACCTGTAAAATTTACTTTTTCGTAAATTTCATCTGAGACGACTAAGACTTTTGTGCCTTTTAAAACCTCACCAAGGGCGCGAATTTCATCGCGAGAATAGAGCGCGCCTGATGGGTTGTTTGGCGTGTTTATTACGATCGCTTTTGTGCGCGCAGAGATTGCGTTTTTTAGCTCTTCTGGAGTGATTTTAAAATCATTTTCGGCGTAAGTTTCTATCGTAACAGGTTTGCCACCGCTAAATTTGACGATTTCAGGATAGCTCACCCACGCTGGAATCGGGATGATGACCTCATCGCCCTCATTTAAAATACACTGAAAAATATTAAACAAAGAGTGTTTTGCGCCGACGTTTGTGATGATTTGATCTGGGCGATAGCTTAGGTTGTTGTCGCGTTTAAATTTAGTTGCGATCGCTTCTAAAACTTGCGGGCAACCAGCAACTGCTGTGTATTTTGAAAAGCCACCATCAATCGCTTTAATCGCTTCGTCTTTTAAAATTTGTGGCGTGTCAAAATCTGGCTCACCAGCACTTAAACTAATAACATCTTCGCCGTTTGCCTTCATCATGCGCGCTTGTGAGCTGATGGCGATTGTGAGCGATGGCGATAAAACCTGAACTCTTTTGGATAACATTTTTACTCCTTTATGATTGAACTTAGATAAGATTTATATTTTTCATCTAAATTTTCGGGCGGAATTATACTTTTATTTTCTTTTAATAAAGCTTTTTCAAGCACATTAATCCTATCAATTAAGTAGCAAAAAAGCTCTTTATTGATATCTGGAATTTTATTGTGAGAGAGTGGCTCTTTTGCGCAACCGCCGATAATTTTAGCGGGTATTCCAACCGCAGTGCAAGAGCAGGGTACGTCTTTTACCACGACGGAATTTGCTCCTATTTTAGAGTTTTCGCCGATTGTTATATTGCCTAAAATTTTCGCCCCAGCGCCGACAACAACGCCATCTTTTAGCGTGGGGTGGCGTTTGCCTTTATCTAAACTCACCCCGCCTAATGTTACGTTTTGATAGATTAAAACGCGGTCGCCAACTTGCGCTGTTTCGCCGATAACTACGCCAAATGCGTGATCGATAAATACGCGTCGCCCGATTGAGGCGCCTGGATGGATATCGACAGATGTTAGAAATTTAGAAATTCCGCTGATTATTCGCGCGATACGTTTGTAGTTTCGCTCGTAAAAAAAGTGTGCTATGCGGTAATTTACAATCGCCCATACACCAGGATAGTTAAAAAATAGCTCAATGCGACTATTAAACGCCGGATCTTGCAAGCTTGGTTCGCGTAAATCTTCTTTAATTTTTTCCCAAATTCCCATATTTTATCCTATTGTTTTTAGGTAGCCATTATCGTTTAAGAACAGATATAATTCGCCTAAAATTTGCTTTTTTTGTGTCTCATCGATCAAATTTGAGCCGTCAATTCGTGAGTTTAAACTCTCTCTAAGCTCAGCAATATCATAATCCATATCCTCTAAAATATCGCTTATTGACTTTGATTCAAGTAAATTTTTTATCTCAAAACCGCCATCGTCTTTTAGGTGGATTGTCGCTTCTGTTGGGTGTGTAAAAAGATTATGATCCATGCCAAGGACCTCTTGATATGCGCCAACTAGGAAAAATCCTAGGAAATAATTTGTCTTTTCTACATCAACATCGTGCAAAAATAGCGGATTTTTGTGTTTATCAAACGGAATTTCGCCATCACTATCGCACGTAATATCCCAAATCGATGCCGAGCGCGCTGGCGTTTCATCAAGTCTTTCAAGCGGCATGATTGGAAAGTGTTGTCCAAGCCCCCAAAAATCGGGAAGTGATTGAAATAGTGAGAAATTTACTAGGTATCTTTCTTGAACTTCGCTTTGAATTTGTAAAAGTTCACTTGAGCTTTCGTTGCCACCTAGAATCGTGATCGCCTTTTTGATAATTAGATGTACTAAAATTTCACCATTTGAGCGATCGTGTAGATCAACATAACCTAGATCAAACAGCGTCAAAACGCTCTCCATATGGCTCATCGCATCGTGTAGATATTCAAGTGCGTTTGAGAGTTTTATGTTTGTATAAAGATCGTAAAGCTCGGTGATTAGTGGTGGATTATTCTCTTTTAATTGCAGTTTTTCTTCGGTGTATTCTTGACTAAAAAGCTCCAAAACAGGCGCAACCAATACCGCGTGAGAAGCAGCGATAAAACGCCCCGATTCGATGAAAATATCAGGCTCTGCGACATTTTTGCCAGATGCGATCGTCTTTAGCACAAAAACGACGTCATTTGCGTATTCGCGTAGAGTGTAGTTTCGAGTGATCTCTGATTTTACTTGTGAGTACTCAACCGCCATGCCACCGCCTAAATTTATAGCTTTTAAATTTGATGCGCCTAATTTTCGTAGCTCGGCGTAGATATTTCCAGCCTCGGTGAGTGCTTTTTTTAATGGTCCGATATCTTTGATTTGAGAGCCGATGTGAAAGTGAATCATGGTAAATTTATCAAGCAAATCGGCGTTTTTTAGCATATTTATTGCTTCGATTAGCTCTGTTGAAGTTAGCCCAAATTTAGCATTCATTCCGCCACTTTTCGCCCACGCACCACTCCCTGAGCTATGCAAGCGGATCCTTAGCCCGATGTTTGGTTTTGGCGCAAAACGTGCCTTTGCTGTCGCGATTATCGCTTCTAGCTCGTTTAATCCTTCAATTGTAAGGGTGATATTATGTCCCATTTCGGCCGCGATAAAGCCTATATTTATGAGCTCTTTATCTTTAAAGCCATTTACCGTGATTGGTGCGCCAAAATTATTATACGCCATTGCCAAAAGAAGTTCAGCTTTTGAACCAGCTTCAAGCCCGTATTTATAAGGTTTTCCAAGATCAATGAGATTTTTTACAAAGCCTGGATATTGATTTACTTTTAGTGGATAAACAGCGTTAAACGCGCCATTGTAATCAAACTCTTTTCTTGCGCGTTTAAAATTTGAGTAAATTTCAACGATTTGCTTTTTGATTAAGTGTGGAAAACGCAATAAAATCGGACCCCTAATGCCTTTTGTGCGAATTTGATTTATCATATCAATCAACGCTGGTTTTGAGTCGGAATTTACGCAAATTTCACCGTTTTCAATCACAAAATTTGAGTTTCCCCAAACGCTTAGTCCATAATCATTCACAATATTTTTCCTCCTAAAATTTCATCTATTTTTAGCGTTTTTTCCGCTTTTGTTGTGAGATTTTTATACCAAATTTCGCCACGCGCCATCTCATTTTCGCCAATGCAAAGGCAAATTTCACACTCCAAATTATCGGCTGTTTTTAGCTGTTTTTGTAAATTTTTCGCTTCGTAGCCAATTTGCACTAAATTATGCGCCCTTAAACGCACGCCAATATTGTAGATAAAGTCCAAATTTGACGCGTCTAAAGCGCAAATATAGACGCCTTTTCGCGCGCTTTTATTCTCATTTGCACTTAAAATTTCCATCACACGCTCAACACCCATTGCAAAACCAACTCCAGCCGTAGCGCGACCGCCTAAAAACTCCACAAGCCTATCATAACGCCCGCCGCCAATCACCGCGCTTTGGCTACCAAGCGCGTCGCTACTAAACTCAAACGCTGTTTTTGTGTAGTAATCAAGTCCGCGCACCAAGCGAGGTTCAATCACGAAATCTACGCCATTTTCGCGTAAAATTTGCTGTAGTTTTTCAAACTCTTTTTCGCACTCAGGGCTTAAATTTTGCGTTATAAGTGGCGCATTTTGCAAGATCTCTTGGCACTTTTCGTTTTTGCAATCAAGTACGCGAATTG
The DNA here is from genome assembly GCA_963541085.1 of uncultured Campylobacter sp. Taxonomy (GTDB): domain Bacteria; phylum Campylobacterota; class Campylobacteria; order Campylobacterales; family Campylobacteraceae; genus Campylobacter_B. The sequence goes on along the minus strand of CAUTSW010000040.1, from coordinate 1,425 downwards.
GATTTGTTTTAATACGTACTTTGCAATCTTCACAAAGGCAATCTTCGCGCTCAAGCAGGAATTTAACGAGCTTTTCGCGGTAGATTGGCATGCAGTTTTCATCGCCAAGAGAGTTGATTTTTAGTGTAGATTTTATCCCCAAACGGCGCAAAATTTCGCTTCCCATTAAAATAATATTCGCATCTTCGCGCACATCTTCAATGCCAAAACTCTCCACGCCAAACTGATGAAATTCGCGCAAACGCCCCTTTTGCGGACGCTCATAGCGAAACATCGAGCCATGGTAAAAATAACGCGCTTTTTGTGATGCTTTATCAAATTTTGCTTCTATAAAAGCGCGCACCACACCAGCTGTACCCTCAGGGCGCAAACAGACGCTAAGGCCGCTTTTATCAGCGAATTCGTACATCTCTTTATTTACAATATCGCTGCTTTCACCGACGCTTCTGCGAAAAAGCGCCGTCTCTTCTAGTTTTGGTGTTTCGATAAATTTGTGTCCGAAATTTGTCGCTACCTCTTCGCATACACCGATTATTTTGCGATAAATTTCGCCATTTTCAATAATGTCTTTCATTCCGCGAAGTGCTTTTATCATTTAATAAACTCCTTTATTTGATTTAAAATTTCATTTTTGTCTAAATTTGCGTCAATTTTTAGCGCATTTAATCCCAAAATTTCTATCACGTTTTCGATATTTTTTTGCACTTTTAATAGATAAGAAATCCCGCGTTTTTCGATTGTGTCGGCTTTTATATCTTGCTCTTTTGTGCGCATTTTTAAGCGCGAAATAAGCGAAGCTTCATCGATTTTTAAAAAGACAAATTTAGCGTTGAAATCGTTTTGCAAGGCGATTTTATTTAAATTTATTAGCATTTGAAATTTTTGCCAAATTTGCGCTTGATTAAAGTCTAAATTTACAGTGGTTTTATTGTGTGGATTTACATTTTTATCTGTCTTATTGACCACCAAATTTGCATTAGGGTTTTTGATGCTTGCGCTTAAATTTGTGTTTAAATTTTCGCGCGAAATTTCATCTAAATTTAGCCCCAAATTTGTCATCGCATAGGCTATTCCTGAGACGAAACTTCTATCGCAAAATACGATTTTATCGCGATTTGGCTTGATTATTTTTTCATAATGCTCAGCTCTATCGGCTAAAAATAAAAACATCTCCGATTGATGAGAAATATTTAAATTTTCACCCAAAATTATCTTGCGAATTTGCGTTCCAAGCGGTGTTGCGCCGGGCTCTTTTGTGATGATTGCGTCTTTAAAAGTGCTTGCTAAAAGCGCGATTTGCGTCGATTTTCCTGCGCCGTCAATTCCTTCTAAATTGATTAACATTTGCTCTCTTTTTTGGTAAAAATCGGATTTGAGCTAAAAAACGTACAAAATTTAAGCGCAAATTTAGAAAAAAAATTAAAA
>CAUTSW010000039.1:0-11911 GCA_963541085.1 uncultured Campylobacter sp. | reverse complement strand
CCAAACAGCCAAACAGCCAAACAGCCAAACAGCCAAACAGCCAAACAGCCAAACAGCCAAACACGAAAAACAACATAGTTATTCGCAAGATTGCTTTAAAATTTAGCTGATTTTACTCGTTTTCTAGCCACCGATCACCCATAAAATAAATATCGCACCCAACTTTTATGCATTTAGTTGTAGATTTTGCGATTTTAATATAGATTTTGTTAGTCTTTTTAGCACTCACAACTTACTCTGATTTAGTCGCGTTGGGTTTAAAAGCTTCAACTGGGCGATTTTATAGACTTTAGGCTTTAAAAAGTTTTTCGCATTTGAAATTTCAGTTGTTTTGCGTGGTAATTTATAGCTTAAAATTTAAATTTTACTTTCTATTGTGGTGAGTAATTTTATAATTTAAATTTGAATGTTTTTGGCGCAAATATAGCTTTAAATTTACCTTATTTGCGGGGCTTTCTTGTAAATTTTGTCGCGATTTAAAAGATTTTATACAACACGCTTTTAGTGTAAGTTTTTGCTTTTACAAATTTTTTACCAAACGCGAGAATCTAATTTTCTAGCCAAATTTAGTGCATTTTTTTTGGATTTTTTGTGATTAAATTTTTGATTCAACTGGTAAAATTAGTGGTTTTTAAGCTTTAAAAATCTTAATTTACGCTTTATTTAATCGCACAAAATATGAAATTTCATCAAAATTTGCTTAAAAATTTATCATTTAGCCACGTTTAATTTACAACTTAGGCAGATAAATTTTGGCTTTTTACAAGCCTAATCAAGCGCGAAAATTTAAAAAACCACACAAAATTAAAAGCAAATTTTAAAGCGAACAAAAGCTAGTTTTTCGCCAAAAAATCGCCTTAAAACTAAAATTTCATCGCATCACAACGCCTATTTATTGAAATTAAAAATTTAAAATGAGCACAAAAATAGTTCGTATAAAGCTTTTTAAATTTAAAAAACTTTATACGAAGTTTAAATAAATTTACGCGTTAAAATGAGTAGCTAACGCCCAAATTTAAGACCGGATAGGCTTTATATTTGCCGATTTTATTCTCGACATCTGCGCGTTCTGCCTCTAAATTTTCGGCAAATTTTGGTAATTTATCAAGATTTGCTGAATTTCTAGTTGTAACATTTGCGCGACCATAAATTACGCCTAAATTTGCATTAAAGCCCCAGCCTGCGCTTTTGCTAGCATATCCGATACCAGCGTACGGACGAAATGAGTTATATTTTGCTTTTGCTTCAATAAAATCATCGCCGCTATATGCATATTCTTTCCCGTTTAATTTAATTTTTCCAGCGCCTTTTGGTTTAGCTGTAGCTTTCACCTGTGTTTTTGCCACTCACAGCACCTGTAGATAGAAAAAATCCGCTATCAAATGGAAAAAAATCGCCATAAAATCCAACATTTAGCATCTGTAATTTGCCGTGATAATCGACATCACCTGAGCCAAAATCTTTATTATAAGAAAAACCCGAAATATCCCCACGCACAGCAAAAGTATCGCTAACAAAGTGTCTATATCCCACCATCGATCCAGTAGTACCAAAGCCAACATACACGCTACCAACTGGCACATCAGCACTAAAATTTGCAGTTGTAAAAGCAACAACCAAAATCGATAACAATAAAATTTTTCCCATCTTTATTTTTTTTAGAAAAATGTGATATGTTATACTCTCTTGTTGGTTGAAAACTTCATCAAATTTATAAAATATTAAATTAAAATTTAACTTTTTGAAAGACTAAATATAAATTTCCCCTTATTTGGGGAAATTTAATCAAAGCATAATCGGCGCAAGGATAAAGCCAAATGCAACCGAAAACGCGATCGCCAAAACGCCTGGGATAAAAAACGGATGGTTGAAAATATACTGACCAATTCTTGTCGTGCCTGTATCATCCATCTGCACAGCTCCCAAAAGTGTAGGATACGTAGGCAAGACAAACAGCGCAGAAACCGCCGCAAAAGAGGCTACTATTATATAAACATTGCTCGTATCAGATGCGCTAATGCCAAGAGCGGCGATAACAGTCGGGATCAAAGCCTTTGCTGTTGCAGCTTGTGAATAGAGCAACATACTAGCCAAAAACAGCGCGACAGCCAAAAGCGCGGGATAATCTTTAACCAAATCTCCAGCCAAAGCCTTAATCTGATCGGTATGATTTGAGACAAAAGTATCGCCAAGCCATGCCACGCCCAAAACGCAAATGCAAGCGGTCATTCCGCTTTTAAATGTGCTTGTATTAGAGAGTTGCCCAACATCAATCTTGCAAATCATCACAATAAGTGTCGCAATAATCATCATAAAGCTCATAATCGCACCATCGCGTGCGAGCGCAAGCTCTTTTTTAGGCGAATTTGGATCTTCTACATACTTATGCTCAATGCCGATTTGATCTTTATCTGATTTGACTTTTAAATTTTGCGCAACGAGTGCGTCAAATTTGACTTGATCTTTTTCTGCGTAAATTTTTTCATAGCCTGTGACTACGCTAGGTTTTATCCAGCCGACATTTTTGCTAATAGCCGTCGCGTAAAATACAACCGCGATAACGCCAACTAAAAATATCAAAACAGATGTTTTTGCAGATTTTGGCAAAGTCTCATACTCAACATTTTCGCTATTTTTTACAAGCCCAGCTTTTAATCTTTCTTGATAAACAGGGTCTTTGCTTAAATCTTGTTTCCATGCAAAATTCATAATAAAAGCCGTAAACATACACCCTAAAAATGTAGTCGGAATCCAAATCGCAAGAAGCACAGGATAGCTAATACCTAATCCTCCAAGTGCCATGTTTCCTGCCATAAATACAACCGCCGCTGAAACAGGACTAGCTGTGATCGCAATTTGCGAAGCTACAACAGCGATAGAAAGAGGGACGGAAGGCTTGATATTGCGAGATTTTGCCACCTCAGCGATAACTGGAATCATAGAAAAGGCGGTGTGTCCAGTCCCTGCGAAAATCGTTAGCAAATAAGTAACGGTAGGAGCTAGAAAGTTAATATATTTTGGATTTTTACGTAAAATTTTAGATGCGATTTGCACTAAATAATCAAGCCCACCGGCAACTTGCATAGCAGTAATTGCAGAGATAACAGAGGCGATGATTAATATAACATCCCACGGAATACTTCCTGCTTTCAAATTTAGCCCGATTGTAAGCACAACAACGCCTAATCCACCAGCATATCCAATAGCCATGCCACCTAAACGAACGCCCAAAAATATCGCGCCAAAAAGTACGAGAAGTTCTAAGCCTATCATAAAATTTTCCTTATAAAATCTAAGCTCAAATTTAGATAAAGAGAGTAGAAATTTGAGCTATTTTTTTTAAATTTAGAAATTTAAATTCCTTGCATTTTGCATGAAATTTAAGATCCAAATTTTACACGTATCACTTTGTCATGCTAGGATTTAGCATATTTTCTGGTTTTAAAATTTCATCTATTTGCTCTTTGCTTAAATATCCGCGCTCTAGGCAAATTTCACCCACAGCTTTACCTGTAGCAAGCGCTTCTTTTGCGATTGAGGCTGATTTTTCATAGCCGATGTGCGGATTAAACGCAGTTACAATGCCAACTGAGTTCATCACAGATTTCAAGCACGCCTCTTTGTTTGCGGTTAGCCCTTTGATGGCTTTATTTGCTAGAGTTAAAACGGCGGTTTCTAATAGACGAATAGAGCTAAATAGCTTATAAGCGATGCCCGGTTCAAATGCGTTTAATTCAAATTCGCCACGACTTGAGCCTATTGTGATTGTTACGTCATTTCCCATAATTTCATAGCACGCCTCGCCGACAACTTCGCAAATTACAGGATTTACCTTGCCTGGCATGATTGAGCTTCCTGGTTGCATTTGCGGTAAATTTATCTCACCTAAGCCACATCTTGGCCCTGAGTTCATAAGGCGCAAATCGTTTGCGATCTTATTTAGTCTAACTGCGGCTGTTTTTAGCGCACCGCTAACTAAAACAAAATCCGCTGTATCTTGCGTGGCTGCGATTAGATCTTCTGCTGGTTTAAAATTTATTCCAGTAATTTCATTTAATTTTTTTTCAACCACGACTTTATATTCTGGATGGCAATTTATCCCTGTGCCGATCGCTGTTGCGCCCATATTTAGGTATGTCATCGTCTCTCTAACGCTTTTAATATTGCGAATATCGTGCTCGGCATATGTAGCAAAGGCTTTAAAAGTATTGCCAAGAGTAGTCGGCACGGCATCTTCTAGCTCTGTGCGACCCATTTTGATAACGTCTTTAAATTGAGTAGCCTTTTTTTCTAGCTCGGATTTTAAAATTTCAAGTGCACCTAAAATATCGGTTAGTTTTTGATAAACAGCGACTTTTATTGAACTTGGATAGGCGTCATTTGTGCTTTGACCTAAATTTGTGTGATCGTTTGGATGTAGATACTGATATTCGCCCTTTTTGTGCCCCATCATCTCAAGCGCGATATTTGTAATAACCTCATTTAAATTCATATTCGCCGATGTTCCAGCTCCGCCTTGGATCATATCAATGATGAATTGATCCATAAATTCGCCATTAATCAATCTATCACACGCCTTAGCGATCGCATCTGCTTTATTTGCATCTAAAACTTTTAAATCTTTATTTGCCAATGCAGCTGCTTTTTTAATTTGCGCAAAAGCTTTGACAAAAAAAGGATAATCGCCAAAAACTCTGCCACCCATTTTGAAATTTTCGACTGCACGAAAAGTTTGAACGCCATAATATTTGCTATCGTCTAGCTCCAATTCACCGATAAAATCGTGCTCTTTTCTAGTTGCCATATTTTTCTCCTTATAAAAAAGTAAAGTATAAGGATTTTAAGCTTTTTAAACTGAATTTATTTTTAAAAATTTAAATTTCAGGCAATTTTAATTATTTTTTCCACTTCTTGAGAAAAGTTATCATCTATAAAAAATGTAGTCGTTATTTTACAAGACAATTCGTCTAAATTTATGATTAAAATTAGCTTCTTATAATTGCTTTGATTTTTGCTTTGATTATAAGCTATTTGATAAATCTTATTAATTTTCTCTTCATTTAGCTCATTAACATTAAGCGTTATTTTAAACTCTTCTATCTTTCGCGCTGGGGTTTGATTAAAATTATTCGCAAAATTATTCGCCCCGCCATTGCGCTTTTTATAGATCTTTTTGGCAAAATCATCGCTGTTTGCGTATTGTAAATCACTAATATCTAAAAGCGAAATTTTAAGCCCATCATCAGCCGAAATTCTCACACGAAAAACGCAAGGTTTTTCTTTTTCACTATCGCTAAAATTTGAAATTCTCTCTGCTAAAGAGTCAAATACAACAAGCTCAAATGTCCCATCTAAATCTAGCACATTTAAAATCCCCATTTTTTTGCCTGTTTTTGTGATTCGCGTAGAAAAATCCTCGATTTTACCGATTAAAATCGTCTCCATCGCACCAGAAATTTCACCAAATTTAGAGCTAGAAATATAATCAAAAGAGGTGATTTTATCTCTAAATTTATCCAGCGGATGTCCCGAAATGTAAATTCCTAGAAAATCTTTTTCCATTTGCAAAAGCTCTTTTTGATCAAATTCATCACTTGTTTTACTAAATTTAATCTCAATATTTGTAGCCTCGCACTCTTCAAATAAGAAATTTTCCTTTCTTGCTGTCGCCATATCTTTTAGCGCGTCGATTATGTTGTCGATATTTTGCGAAAGCTCTAAACGAGTGTGCCCCAAATCATCCATAGCACCAGATTTTATGAGAGCTTCAATCACTTTTTTATTTACTTTAAAATTATCCACACGCGAAATAAAATCCTCTAAATTTTTATACTCACCGCTACTTTCACGCTCTTTTACGATGTTTTCTATCGCGCTTAATCCCACGCCCTTTATCGCGCCAAATCCAAAAATAATCGCATCTTTGCCATCTTTTTTAACAACACCAAACTCACGAATCGACGAATTTAGCGACGGCGGTAAAATTTCAATCCCAAGACGGCGAATTTCGTGAATATATTTTGCGACTTTATCGGTGTTGTCTTCTTCGCTCGTTAAAAGCGCAGCCATAAACTCAGCTGGATAAAATGTCTTTAAATACGCCGTTTGAAACGTTATCATCGAATACGCAGCCGCATGAGATTTATTAAATCCATACGACGCAAAAGTCGCAATTTCATCAAAAAGCCTATCCGCTTTTTCGCGATCAAAGCCATTTTTTTGCGCGCCATCTAGATATTCGATACGAATTTTTTTCATCTCGGACTCTTTTTTCTTACTCATCGCACGTCGCACAATATCCGCGCCGCCTAGCGAAAATCCACCGATTTTTTGCACGATTTGCATGACTTGTTCTTGATAGACAATTAGCCCATAAGTTGGTTCTAAGATCTCTTTTATCTCATCAAATGCATAAACTATCGGCGTTAATCCGTGCTTTCGGCTGATAAAATTTGGAATTTCATCCATAGGTCCAGGGCGATAAAGTGAGATCATCGCAATGATATCTTCTAGACAATCAGGCTTTAAATTTGAGGCAAGATCTTGCATACCAGCACCCTCTATTTGGAAGATTCCTAACGTTTCGCCACTTTGTATAGTCTTATAAACCGCGGGTTCATTTACGTTTATTTGCTCCCATAAAATTTCCTTGCCATAACGCATTTTAATGAGCTTTTTTGCGCTATCAATAACATCAAGCGTCTTTAAACCCAAAAAGTCAAATTTGATTAAATCCACATCTTCTAAATAATCTTTTGTATATTGCGTGACGTAATGCCCATCTTCTGCGTTACTTTGACGAAATAACGGGGCTTTTTTCCACAGCTCTTCATTGCTAATAACAACGCCTGCTGCGTGCATTCCCGCGTTGCGATTTAACCCTTCTAAATCAAGTGCAAATTCCCAAATTTGCTTTGCAAGGGAGTTTGAGTTTATAAGCTCTGCGATTTTTGGCTCTTTTGCATACGCGTCTTTTAGAGTAATTTTTAGCTCATCAGGGATAAGTTTTGCCATTTTATCGGCTTCTTGATAGCTCATATCACACACTCTAGCAACATCGCGGATTACGCCTTTTGCGAGCAGTTTACCAAAAGTCGCAACCTGCGCGACATTAAATTTGCCATATTTTTCTATAACATAATCAATCACCAAACCGCGCCTATTTTGACAAAAATCCACGTCAATATCAGGCATACTTACGCGCTCTGGGTTTAAAAAACGCTCAAAAAGTAGATTATATGGAATTGGATCAATATCGGTAATTTTCATCGAATAAGCAACCAACGACCCAGCCGCCGATCCACGACCAGGTCCAACTGGAATATCGTGATTTTTCGCCCAGTTGATAAAATCCGCCACGATTAGCATGTAGCCTGGGAATTTCATATTTTTTATAATATCTATCTCACGCTCTAAACGCGCATAATAAATTTTATGTTTGCTCTCATCTATAAATTTAAGCCTCTCTTTAAGCCCTGTTCTACAAACATGTTCAAAAAGCACGCTATCGTTTTGCAAATCACACTCATTTTGCGGATTTGGCAAGTTTATGCCTAAATTTGATGCTTGTTCTAGCGCAAATTTAAAATTTGGTGGCGTTGGGTTGCCTAAATTTAGCTCTAAATTGCACTTATTTACAATCTCTTGCGTATTTGCGATAGCTTCTGGAATATCTGCGAAAATTTCACACATCTCTTGCGGAGATTTTACGTAGAGTTGATCGATTTTATGGTGCATTCTTGAAGCATCATTTATCGTTTTATTCATCGCGATACACATATAAATATCGTGCGCGGACGCCATTTGCGGGCGAATATAGTGCGCGTCATTTGTCGCGATTAGCTTGATACCGGTCTCTTTTGCAAGACGTAAAATTTGCTTATCGATACCCATTTGATCTTTTATGCCATGACGCATAATTTCAAGATAAAAATCATCGCCGAAAATTTCACGATACTCTAACGCAGCTGCTTTTGCTACTTCATAACCTTTTGCACCACGGGAGATATTGCGTTCACTTAAATTTAGATGGAAATTTACCTCACCTTGCAAGCAAGCCGCCGAACAAACTAGCCCCTCGGAGTGTTCGCGCAAAAGTTTTTTATTAATGCGCGGGTTGTAATAAAATCCGTCAATGAACGCACGCGAGCTAAGATACATCAAATTTTGGTAGCCAATCTCGTTTTTAGCAAGCAATATTAGGTGAAATCTCTGGCGTGAGCTTTTATCTGTGATGTCGTCTGAGTTGTGGATATAAGTTTCAATGCCAATAATGGGCTTAATCCCCGCTTTTTTCATCGTTTTATAAAAATCAATCGCGCCGTGCATATTGCCGTGATCTGTGATTGCGACCGACTTTACGCCCTGCGCTATAAGCGTCTCGCACAGGTCATTTAGGCGGTTTGCACCGTCTAATAGCGAATATTCGGTGTGAAGATGAAGATGTGTAAAGTCCATTTTACTACCTTTATTAGATGATAAATTTGGCGCGATTATATGGAAAACGTGCCAAATTTGAGTTTAAAATATAGATAAAATTTTGATTTTTACGCTTTTAAATTTTTGAAATTTAGTTATAAAACAAGCTTTAAAAACAAAATTCCAGCAATAATCCTATAAATTCCAAATGGAATATAATCAAATTTCTCAACAAATTTCAAAAATAGCTTCACAACGATAAAAGCCGTAACAAACGCGACCGCCCCGCCGACTAAAAAAATCCAAATATTATCGGCATTTTGCGCAAAAATCGCGCGATTTTTATAGCTATCATAAATCGTCGCAGCAAACATCGTAGGAATTGCAAGCAAAAAGCTAAACATCGCAGCACTTGCACGGTTTAATCCGCTTAAAAGCCCCGCAATTATCGTAACGCCAGAACGCGACGTGCCAGGCACCATCGCAAGACACTGCGCGCAACCTATTATAAACGCCGTTTTATAAGAGACACAATCAACATCGCTAATACGCATAAAATCTCGTTTTTTTCTCAAAAACAGCTCAATAATGATAAAAATCACGCCATAAATTATAAGCATATACGCGGTAATACTCGCATCAAAAAGCGATTTTATTTTAGAGTGAAGCAAAAGCCCGATTATAGCAGCTGGCAAAAATGCAACGATGAGCTTAATCCAAAGCGTAAAATTTTGTTTTAAACGCGAAAAATATATAAAAAGCACCGCTAAAATCGAGCCTAGCTGGATTACCACCTCAAAACATTTCACCGCAGGATCGTCTTGCGAAAGACCTAAAATTTTCGCCACCATTATCATATGACCTGTTGAGCTAACCGGTAAAAATTCAGTCAAACCCTCAACTATTCCTAAAATTATCGCGCTAAAAAAATCCAAATTTCATCCTTTTTCATCTAAAATTTTCATCAAATTTGCCAAATTTTTACTGATTGTATCTGGATGATACGCCGCACTTACAACCGCAAAAAGCGACGCGCCAGAGTTTAAAATTTGCGCCAAATTTGATCTATCTATCCCGCCAATTAAAGCCACTGGAATACTAAATTTATTAAAATTTATCCGTGATAAATCGCAAATTTTCGCATTTGTTTTGGTTTTACTTGGAAAAACAGCACCAAAAGCGACGTAGCTAACGCCTAAATTTTGCGCTTTTAACGCTAAGTTTTCATCATCATAACAGCTAACACCAACAATCTTGCCACGCATCAAATCTAACGCCTCGCAAATTTCGCCATCATCACGCCCAATATGCACGCCGTGCGCGCCTAATTTTGCCGCTAATTTTGCATTATCGTTTAATATCAGTTTCGCCCCGCCAAGTTCGCAAATTTCAATCAAATCAGCTATAACTATCTCATCTAAATTTGGTTTTTTTGAGCGATATTGCACCCATTTTACACCACTTTGCACCATTTCGCGCACGGCTTGACGCACGATTGAATCAGGCGTGTAAAAATCATCGGTTAAAACATAAATTTGCTTAGTCATAATATTCGTAAAACTCATCTTTTGCCACGGGGCGTTCGCGTTGAGATCTCATCGGCTTATGAAATAACAAACAATTAGTAAGCTCGCTAAATCGCACGCCAAACATGCCATTTGCATTCGCTTGAGCATTTTCTACACGGCGAATTTGGGCTCTATCTTTTGCCAAAGCACCAACAGGAATCGCCCAACCAAAACTAAAAAGCTCGTCGCGTATATTGTGTTTTTCTCTGCGATAGATGTCGCAATAGTAGAATTTTTTGCCATTTTCTATTGCGCTATCTTTGGTTATGATTCTATAAGTTTTGCCTATTTTCATAAATTTTTGCAGCACTTTTTTGTGTCTTTGCAGATATTTATCAAGATCTTCTTGATAACGAAAGCACTCTTTTTTCATATTTAAATTTATAATTTCCGCGCCGTTTATCTTGCAAGTGATCGAATTTTCGCCATCTGTGAAAATAAATTTATTCTCATCAACAAAGTCATAAAATTGTGCGTGAAAATCATAAATTTGCGCACCACACGATGCGCAAAAAAGTAAAAAAATAGATGCAATTTTAGGCAAAATTCGCATTATTTTGATTTCATATCATATTTTTCGAGCAGTTTATCGTATGTGCCATCGCTTTTAATATCGTCGATTGCTTTGTCGATTTTAGCGATTAGATCTTTGTGTTTGTCTTTATCAAATGCAAACGAAAATCCCTCACTACCATCTGGTTCTTTTAAAAACTCAGCCAAATTTGGACGCTCTTTTAAAAACGAATAAGCAACAAAACTATCTAAAACAACAGCGCTTACTTTGCCATTTTCTAGCGCAACAATCGCCATAACTGGATCTTGGACGATGCTAGGTTTTGCGCCCTCTATCGCATTTACGCTCATCTCTTGGATAGTGCCGATTTGCGCGCTAACAGCTTTGCCGTTTAAATCGGCTTTTGATTTTATGCTATCGTCGTCTTTGCGTTTTAAATAGACATTTTCTGTAAAGAAAAATGATTTTGTAAAATCAACCGCTTTTTTGCGCTCATCTGTCGCGCTCATACCGCTTGCAACCATGTCTATTTTGCCACTTTTTAAAGCTGGGATTAGCCCATCAAAACCCATATCAGTAAGCGTGTATTCAAACCCGACGCGTTTTGAAATTTCAGCCACAAGATCGATCTCAAAACCTACGATTTGCATCTCTTTATCAATAAATTCAAACGGCGGGAAATTTGCATTCGTGCCGATTTTAAGACTTTGAGCATTCATAAACCCAACACATAAAGCCAAAGCTAAACAAATTTTTCTAAATTTCATAACAACTCCTTTAAAGTAAATTTACCTATTTAAAATTTTGTTTAAAAAATCTTTTAATCGCTGATTTTGCGGATTTTCAAATATATTTTTTGGCGTATCGTCGCTACAAATTTTACCCTTATCCATGAATAAAACACGGCTCGCGACATTTTTTGCAAAGCCCATTTCATGCGTTACAACAAGCATCGTAATGCCATCTTTTGCGACATTTTGCATAATATTTAGCACCTCGCCAATCATCTCAGGATCAAGCGCGGATGTTGGCTCATCAAACAAAATCGCATCAGGATTCATCATCAAACTGCGCGCGATCGCGATTCGTTGTTTTTGACCACCGCTAAGCTTATGCGGAAAATACTCTTTTTTATCCTCTAGCCCAACCCTTTGCAGAAGCTCTATTGCGTGGGCGTTAGCTTCGTCTTTATTGGTGTAAATTCCCGCTTTTAAAGGTGCAAGAGTTAAATTTGATAAAACATTGTGATTTGCAAAAAGATTAAAGTGCTGAAAAACCATGCTAACTTTTTGGCGCACCTTATTAATATCAGCAAATTCATCACTCTTGCCAGAAATTTTATCCCAAAACGATGGCACCCGCGTGATATCTTTACCGCTAATTAAAATTTCGCCGCTAGTTGGTGTTTCTA
>CAUTSW010000038.1:0-11912 GCA_963541085.1 uncultured Campylobacter sp. | reverse complement strand
ATACCAAATGCAACAAAACCAATATCAGCTGCTTTAATCGGTCCAACATCAAAGAAGAATCCGCGTAAAATTTCGTATTGCCATAAAAAATACCACTCAGGATAGATGTGTGCTGGAGTTTTACTAGCGTTTGCAGGGTCGAAATTTATCGGATCCATCGCAAAACCATAGTGGAAGCCAACCAAATAAAAGAAAAATATCATGAAAATAGATACATACAAAAAGTCTTTTGACAAAAATGCCGGCCAAAATGGAATAACTTTCGCCTCTTTTGTCTTTCCGTCCATAAATTTCTCAGCCTCTAACTCAAAATCAATCTCTTCGCCATCTAAATTATTAACATGCGGGAAACGAAGTGCATAAAAGTGAAACGCAATGACGCTAATTAGTACAATCGGCAACAAACAAACATGCAACATAAAAAATCTAGTCAACGTAGGATCGCTAACAGCATAATCACCGCGAATCCACTCAACCAAAGCTGGTCCGATAACTGGAATTCCACCGAATAAATTTGTAATAACTTGCGCTGCCCAATAGCTCATCTGTCCCCATGGAAGCATATAGCCACTAAATGCCTCAGCAGAAAATAGAATAAACAAAAGCATACCGCTAATCCAAATCATCTCGCGTCCAGCTTTATAAGAACGATAATAAAGCCCTGTAAATGTGTGAATATAGATGATTAAAAATATAACCGAAGCCGCAACCGCGTGAATATGTCGCCACAACCAGCCAAAGCCGACCTCTTTCATAATTGTGTAATTTACGCTATCAAATGCTAAATTCTCATCAGGTTTATAATACATAACAAGCATCAAGCCGCTTACAAATAGCATTGAAAAAAGCACCAACAAAATAACACCCATAGCCCATAAGAAATTTATGTTTTTTGGAATCCAATAGTGCGCCGCCATTACGTTCCAAAATTTCTTAGTCGCTAGACGTTGATCAAACCAATCGCCAACACTTGTCGCTTTATGAAAATGTGACATCTAAATTTCCTCCCTATGCTTTTGTGGCCGCGAGCATTTTTTTATACTCTTCGCCCTCTTTTCCAAGTTCAAGCTTGGTATCTTTTATCGCAAACGGCGGGATATCAAACGGACGTGGTGGTGGACCAAAAACATTGATACCATTTGTATCAAAAACGCCTCCATGACATGCGCAAACGAATTGCTGACGAGATGGATTATAGGCAGGAATACAGCCTAAATGCGTGCAAATTCCAATCATAATCGAATATCGGTCATTTCCGACTTTTATCTCCCTAGCGTCATCGCTTGGCATCTCAGGCGTCTTTTTTAGGATAAAAATCGGCTTTTTACGCCATGTAACTTGATGAATAACGCCCGGTTCACAGACGCTTAAATCGACAGTCGTAAAACCAGCAGCCTCCACGCTTGGCAATGGATCCCATGTTCGCTTCATCGCAAACAGCGTAAAACCAGCACCAACAGCAGCGACCGCACCAAAGGACATACCGATAAAATCTCGTCTTTTTTGTTCTACTGACATTAGTTTCCTTTCTTTTGATTTTTTGAATTTAAAAAGCGCGACATTGTAACTAAAAAAATATTAAAAATTTATGAGAAATTTAATTTAATTTGAGTTAATTTTTATCAGCTTTGAGCATCGCTAAGCGTCAGACCAAACAGCACGTCTATGCCGAATTTAGTGCAAATTTCACTAGCTTGATAGAGTGTAGCACCGCTCGTAACAACATCATCTACTAAAATCACAGGCATATTTATCTCGCGCAAGAGCTCAAAATTTCGCCTGTGTTTTAGCCTAAAATTTAGATCGCGCCCATGATATTTAAATGGCGAATTTATCCGCAAAGCGTTAAAAATCGGCAAAATTTCATCTGTTTTCATCGCTCGCGCTAAAATCGCCGTGTGAGAATAATCATCTTTTAGTACATCAATCGCGACAACCGCGACTTTTTCGCCAAATTTTAAAGATTTAGCAAAAGTTCCAAAACTAAATTGTGCCAATTTTTTATAGACAAATGCGCCCCAAATTTCGCGCTTAGATAAAATTAACGGGCGAATCTCAGAATAAGCATAAAATGAATAGACTTTTAGCCCGTTTATTTCGCGCTTTGCTAGGTTAAATTCGCGCAAAATACGTTCGCAATCTTTGCAAATAAATTTTATGCTAATTACTCCACACTTTGCACATCTCATCTCTTTGCCTCGATTTTAAAATTTACTAATTTAGTTTTTGATTTTAAATTTGGTTCTAAATTTACCTAATTCAAACTAAATTTGTTGGATAAAATTAAACCAGAATTTAAATTGCCATTTGTTATAAATTTCTAAAATTTTGCATTAAATTTGGCGCGTTTTGACACTAAATTTGCGCCAAATTTATTTCGCGCTGGGTTTTTAAGCTTTGCGCCATAAATTTAGTGCAAATTTACAAAAATAGCCGCAAATTTAGTGGTGTTTGTTGCTAAATTTCCCAAAATTGGTGCTAAATTTCGCCAAATTTACGCGCTCTATTTTAATGTTTGCGAAATTAAATTTGCCGATTTTTCAATCACATCGCGCAACAAATTTTGTGAAAATGGCGTGAAAGCTTCGGCATTTTTTATAATTTTAAATTCACTTTGAGATTGCGCTACACGCTTTGTATAGGTTGTATTTCCACGTTTAATCGCGTAAAAAATTTCACACTCACCCTTTAAATTCTCTCTATCAAAGCCAACCAAGGTGCTTTCACACTTATTAATGCTTACATCTATCGTCGCATCGGCTGCGCTTTTATCATCTGTAACGCCTAAATTTCGGCGTTTGAGCTCATTGCTAAGCGCACCTTTTACCCAAGAGGCCAAGTTTTGATTATACATCACATACTCATTTGCACTTCCATCGGCATTTTTGATTACGCCAGCGACTTGCATATCTTCGCGTTTATCCGCAACCTGCCCGATATAAACATACATATTCGCCGCCACGCTATCGCTAATTGCGCGATTAGCAGGCAAATTTACAACATTTGGCGTGCTACAACCGACAAAAAAAAGTGCAAAAAAAGCAAAAAAAATCGTTTTTTTCATAATAATCCTTTTAAAAAAAATGGCGCAATTTTAGCAAATTTCAGACAAATTTGGCTAAATTTGGCACTTATTTTTCATAAAAGGATAAAAATGGAAATTCACGTTTTTGATTTGGATAAAACTTTGATTTGCGCTGATAGTTATGATTTATGGCATGAGTTTTTGCATGAGCGTGGGATTTTGGGGGCTGATTTTATTGCGAAAAATAATGAAATGATCGCGCTTTATGATGAAGGGAAACTCGATATGATGGGCTATTTGGCTTTTTCAGTGGAGGCTTTGAGTGCGATGAGTATTGATAAAGTGGCGCAAATAATGCCTGAATTTTTGCGTGAAAAAATCGCGCCGATTGTGCGAAAAGAGTGTGAAATTTGGCGAAATTTACGCCCAAATTTGGTGATTTCGGCTACGCCGTCGTTTGTTTCGCGTGAGGTGGCAAAATTTATCGGATTTAACGAAGCGATTGGTGTAAATTTGGTGCAAAAAAATGGCTTTTATACAAGCGAATTTATCCCGCCACTTAGCTTTCAAGCTGGAAAAATTGACGCTTTTAAAATTTGGTGGAAGAAAAATCATATTGAAATTTGCGTGAAATTTGGAGAAAAATTACCGCAAGATTTAGGCAAATTTGATACAAATTTACTTAAATCTAACTCACAAGATGCGACCCAAAAATTTGATACCCTGCCGCGTGTGCATTTTTATACAGATTCGATAAATGATCTTGCGATGTGTGAGTTTAGCGATGTTGTTACGTGCGTTTCGCCAGATCAAAAGCTACGCGCAAAAGCCAGAGAAAACGGCTGGGAGATTTTGGATATTTAAATTTTACTTGGCATAATTTAAGCGTATTTTCTATGATTAATTTTAAAAATTTCTTGCGTAGTTTTAGTTTTGTAACTAAATTTCTTTAAATTTTGGATAATTTATATTTAGTGCACTCTAAAATTTTTGAGATAAAATTACGTAATTTCTGGTCATTATGATCGTTGAGTAGATTTGAAATTGAGTGCAAATTCTCTTATTTTTTAAATTCATTTACTTTTGATTGCTACGCTTTAGTCTATTTTAAAGTATATACGTGCAAAAATCCAATCCAAATTTTAGATATTTTTTAGAGTTTATCTAAATTTTTGGATAATTTATTTTTGTATTTGTACTCTGTTTTAAAAGCAATGTGAAATTTAGTTTAATTTATGCAGAAATTTTATATCAGTAAATTTTATTTTACTTTTGAATGTTTTTAATTTAAATAAAAATACATTGCTATATTTGTTGGCGCTTTTTCATAATGAATCTTTTGTAATTGCGTTTTAAAGGTTTAAATAAACTAAATTTCTTTAAAAATTCACTTTCAATAAGGATATCTTGTAAAGAATAAAAGAAATTTAAGACTACATACAACAAAGCTAGAAATTAAAATTTACAAGTATATAAAATAAAATTTAAAAAACGTAACAAATAATAAATTTTTAAATGAATTTGCAACAAAAATTACAAAAAAATAGACAATATTGTGAGCAATGCAACTAAAGGTTACATTACTCACAATATGCGCCAATTGAAAGAATTTTTTCGCGTCTTTTTTGAACTAATTCATCTAGTGAGATCTTGCTTAACGCCTCAAGTTCATTTAAAACATATGCGCCAAGTGCCTTTGCTGCGCCTTCTTTATCTCTATGTGCGCCCATTTTTGGTTCGTCAATAACTGCATCAATTAGCTTTGCTTCACGAAGTTCTGTCGCTGTAATTTTCATTGCTTTTGTTGCAGCTTCACACTTACTAGGATCATTCCATAAAATAGCAGCACACCCTTCTGGTGAAATTACAGAAAAAACAGAGTTTTGCATCATTGCAAGACGATCGGCCACGCCAATAGCAAGTGCTCCACCACTTCCGCCTTCGCCAATAACAACAGAGATAATTTTTGTTTTAAGCGCACTAAATTCATATAAATTTCGCGCTATTGCTTCGCTTTGACCACGCTCTTCAGCACCAACTCCTGGATACGCACCTGGGGTGTCAATTAAAAACAAAATAGGGAGATTAAATTTTTCAGCCAACTTTGCAACACGCAATGCTTTTCTATATCCTTCTGGATTAGGCATACCAAAATTTCGCATCAATTTATACTTTGTTCCGCGCCCTTTTTGTTCACCAATAACAACAAATTTTTCATTACCGATATAGCCCAAATAACAGACAATGGCAGGATCATCACGAAATGCGCGGTCGCCATGAATCTCATAGGCATCATGCACAAGCGAGCGAATATAATCTAGCGCATAAGGGCGATCTGGATGACGAGCAAGTTGCAATCTCTGAAATTCGGAGAGATTTTTATAAATTTTAGAAACCTCTTTTTCCAAATTTTTATTTAAAATCTCAACCGCAGCGACATCGCCTTTGATTTTTGCGCTAACTATATCGTCATCTAGCTGTTTTATACCTTTTTCAAAATCTAAATAGCTAGCCATTTTTAATCAACTTTTTTGAAAATCACTGAGCCATTTGTTCCACCAAAGCCAAATGAATTGCTCATTACGACATTCAAATTTGCCTCTCTTGCAACATTAGGCACATAATCAAGATCGCAATCTTCATCTTTGCAAATTTGATTGATTGTAGGCGGAATGATATTTTTTTGCATTGCCATCAAAGAAATGACAGCCTCAATTGCTCCTGCAGCTCCTAAACAATGACCTGTTTGACCTTTTGTTGAGCTAACAGGCGGAACATTCACGCCAAAAAGCTCTTTTAATGCTCCTGTCTCGTTTTTATCATTAGCTGGCGTAGATGTGCCATGAGCATTAATATAATCAATTTTTGGACTGCCTGCCATCTCATACGCTTTTTTCATCGCGCGATATGGACCATCAAGTGATGGCGCAGTTATATGATATGCATCACCACTTTCTCCAAATCCAATAATTTCACCATAAATTCTAGCTCCTCTAGCTTTTGCGTCCTCATACTCTTCTAATACAAGTGCGCCAGCACCTTCGCCCATTACAAAACCATCGCGCTCACCATCAAATGGGCGCGAAGCGTGTTGTGGGTCATCGTTTCTAGCCGAAAGGGCTTTCATAGATGAAAATCCAGCCATACCAATAGGGCAAATTGTAGATTCTGCACCAACAACTAGCATTTTTTTTGCTTCGCCAATCATTATACACTTTGCAGCTTCGCAAATAGCGTGTGTAGAAGCAGCACATGCTGTAACATTGGATAAATTTGGACCTTTTAAATTGTGTGTTATCGAAACAAAGCCGCCTAACATGTTAACCAATGCAGACGGGATAAAAAACGGCGACACGCGCTTAGGTCCTTTTTCTAGACAGACATTTGAATTTCTCTCAATATTTGGCAAACCACCGATTCCGGCCGCAGAAACAATACCAAAACTCTCGCTCTCATATCCTAATTCATCGGCATTTTCGCTAAAATTTGCATCTTTCATAGCTTCAGTAGCAGCTTTTAAGCCAAACTGAATAAATCTATCCATTTTTTTGATATCTTTGCCATTTTCTATCACCAAATTTGGATCGAAATCCTTAACTTCGGCGGCAATTTGCACTGGAAAATCGCTTGTGTCAAAAAGCGTAATTTTATCTACGCCTGTCTTGCCAGCACAAATATTATCAAAGGCACTATCTTTATCTAGCCCCAAGGCATTTATCATACCAACGCCAGTTATTACAACTCGTTTCAATAACTTCTCCTTAGGATAATTATTTTATTTTCTCTATGTAATCAACTACATTTTGAATGCTGATTAATTTTTCTGCCTCTGTGTCTGGAATTTGGATATCAAATTTCTCTTCTAATGCCATAACAAGCTCAACAACATCTAGTGAATCAGCACCTAAATCTTCAATAATTTTAGACTCTAATTTAACAGCCTCAGGACTAACATTCAACTGCTCTACAACTACGTCTCTTACTTCTTCAAATACTGCCATTTTAACTCCTTAAAATTCTTAAAAATTAATCATCTTTATACCAAAAATTCAATCAGCAAAAAATGAAAACGCGATTATATCATAAAATTTTAATACACGAGAATTTACATATTCATTCCGCCATTGATTTTAAGCGTCTCGCCCGTGATATAGTTAGCATTATCACTCAACAAAAACGCTACGCCGTTCGCGATATCTTGTGGGTCGCCTAAACGATGAAGTGGAATATTTTCTTCATATTTTGCTTTGATTTCATCACTTAAATTTGAAGTCATATCAGTCGCGATAAATCCTGGTGTAATACAATTAAATCTTATCCCGCGCGCAGCTCCTTCTTTTGCAAAGCTCTTACTCATCGCAATCATTCCACCTTTGCTTGCGCTGTAATTTACCTGCCCGGCGTTACCCGTTTCACCCACAATCGACGCGATATTTACAACCGCGCCAAAACGCTTTTTGCTCATCAATTTTAACGCCTCTCTGCAACCTATAAATGCGCTTGTTAAATTTGCATCAATCACGCTAGTAAAGTCCTCTGTTTTCATGCGAAGTGCTAGTTTGTCGTTTGTAATTCCTGCGTTATTTACCAAATAGCTAAGCTCGCCATCACTAGAAATGATCAAATTTAGCCCCTCGATAAATTCTGCCTCATTTGTTACATCAAATTTAACAACAGCCGCCACGCCACCAGAACTTTCAATCTCCGCTTTTAGCGCATCGGCAATCTCTGGTTTTGAGCGATAATTTATCCATACTTTTAAACCTTGTTGCGCCAAAGTTTTAGCAATTTGCGCACCGATACCGCGACTAGCACCTGTAATTAAGACATTTTTTCCTGAAAATTTCATTTTTACTCCTTTATATCTATTTAAATTTTGATAAAAAAACGCAACTTTATCAGCTTTTTTTAAATTTTAAAACAAAGGCGCGTCCATTTGTTCTGGAATTTTTAGCTCCATTAGTTTTAAAATAGTCGGCGCGACATTGCTTAAACCGCCATTTTTTATCGCTTTTACGCCGTTTGCAACAACAAAACAAAACACATCAAAAGTCGTATGATTTGTCAAAATTTCACCACTTTCATCCATCATTGCCTCACAATTTCCATGATCGCTTATTTGCACGTATGCGTATCCATGCTCTTTTGCTGCGCGTAAAATTTGCCCTAAGCACTGATCTACAGCCTCCACAGCTTTTATCGCTGCGTCAAAATTTCCTGTGTGCCCCACCATATCGCCATTTGCGAAATTTACCACGATAAAATCTTGCCCGTTTTTAATCCCACTAAGCACAGCATCGCACACTGCAAATGCGCTCATTTCGGGCTTTTCATCATATGTTGCGACCTTTGGGCTAGGGATTAAAACGCGCGTTTCACCAAGTGCTGGATTTTCTTTTCCGCCGTTTAAAAAAAACGTTACATGCGCGTATTTTTCGGTCTCGGCGGTGTGAAGTTGACTAAGATTTGCTTTTGAAATTACCTCGCTTAATGTATCTTTTATCTCGTCATTTTCAAACATCACAGGGAAGCTAAATTTCTCATCATAATTTGTCATCGTTATCAAATTTGGCACGACAAATTTTCGTTTAAATCCATCAAATTCCGTTTCTCCTAAAGCGGCGCAAATCTCACGCGCACGATCATTGCGAAAATTTATAAAAATCACGCCATCATCTGGTTTTATTCCGCTAAATCCGTTAAAAATCGCAGGTTTTATAAACTCATCTGTGATATTTTGCGCATAACTTTGCTCAATATACTCGCTAGGGGTTAAATTTGTCGGCAAAATTTCGCCCATCATCGCATCATACGCCGATTTTACACGCTCCCAGCGTTTATCGCGATCCATCGCGTAAAATCTACCGCAAATGGTAGCGATTTTCATATTTTCTTGTGCTTTTGCGATGAAATTTAGCCCAGATTTTGGCGATACATCGCGTCCATCAGTTATTAAATGCGCCCAAACTTTTGAATTTTGTGAGATTTTGCCATCTTTTTCGTCTTCGTGAACTGATTTAAATTCAGTACAAATTTTATAAATTTCATCAAAATGACGCTTGTGAGAATGCACTCCGCCATCGCTATAAAGCCCGATTATATGGATTGTTTTGCACTTTTTTAATAAATTTAGCAACGCTTTGTTTTGTCTGAGTGTATTTTCATCAATCGCGCGGTCGATTTTGACTAAATTTTGATACAAAATTCTCCCCGCGCCAATCGTCATGTGTCCCACTTCTGAATTGCCCATTTGTCCTTGCGGAAGTCCCACGCTAAGCCCGCTTGTATGTAAAAGCGAGTGCGCAGAATTTGCGAAAAGCCAATCATAATTAGGCTTTTTTGCCACCGCGAATGCGTTGAATTTATCGCTTTGATTAAAGCCGATTCCATCGGTTATCACTAATATTGTTTTCATAATTCCTACTTAAAAAAAAATAAGGCAAATTATAGTAAAATTACGCTTTTTTAAATTTTAAGAGGAAATATGTTTTATTATTTGTATGAAATTTTGGATTTGCGCTTGTTTGGTTATACCACCGTTCGAGCTGGGATTGCGTTTTTTTTATCATTTGCTTTGACTATTTATCTTATGCCAAAATTTATCGCTTGGGCGCGGACACGCCATGCAAATCAGCCAATCTACGAATTAGCCCCAAAAAATCATCAAAAAAAATCACACATTCCCACGATGGGCGGGATTGTTTTTGTTAGTGCGACGCTAATTGCTAGTTTAATGTGTGCAAATTTGTCAAATTTGTTCGTTGTTTTGGGGATTTGCTGTATTGGTGGATTTAGTTTGATTGGGTTTAAAGACGACATCGGCAAAATTTTAGGCAAGTCAAATCACGCTGGGCTATCTGCACGAAAAAAATTTGCTTTGCAAATCGTGCTTTCTATTATTCTTGCGCTTTTTTTATATTTTATACCTGCGCTTGGTACCAAATTTTACGTGCCGTTTTACAAATATCCGCTCTTTGAAATGGGCTTTTTTGCCGTGTTTTTTTGGACTTTATTATTAACAGGTGCTAGCAATGCGGTAAATTTAACAGACGGATTAGACGGGCTAGCAACTATCCCCGCTATATTTTCGACGGCGACCTTGGCGATTTTCGCATTTTTGTGCGGACACGCGAGTATTTCTGGATATTTATTGCTACCAAAAATCGTCGGTGTTGGTGAAATTACAATCATTGCAACCGCGCTTATCGGGGCGCTTTTAGGCTTTTTGTGGTTTAATTGCTACCCAGCGCAAGTTTTTATGGGTGATAGCGGTAGCCTAGCGATTGGCGGATTTTTAGGATATGTAGGAATTATCACAAAAAACGAAATTTTACTCGTAATTATTGGCTTTGTCTTTGTTTTTGAGACGCTTTCTGTGATTTTGCAAGTTGGGAGCTTTAAAATGCGCGGAAAACGGATATTTTTGATGGCGCCATTTCATCACCATTTAGAGCTTAAAGGCTGGACGGAAAATAAAATTATCGTGCGATTTTGGATTATCGCGTTTTTAACGAATTTGATCGCTTTAGCGTCAATTAAAATAAGGTAAATTTGATGAGAAAATCACTATTTGGATATGGCGGAACTACACGCGCAATCGCTAAAAGTGGCGGCTGGGACATTTATGATGATAAATTTGATGAAATTTGTAGCGATGAAAACAGTAAAAATAATGAAAAATTTCGCACCGACGAATTTGGAAATCGCCTATTAAATCCACGCGAGTTTAATCCGCAAAATAGCGAACTAGAGATACCAAGCCCTGGCTTTCCACCGCGCCATAAACTTGTGCAAAAAGCGCAAAATTTAATCAGCGAGTATGATTATTTTAGCGATTTTACAGGGCAAAAAATCTGGATTAGCGGGACAAATGGCAAAACAACAACGACAAAAATGACGCAATTTTTACTCGAAAAATTTGGAGCACAAATGGGTGCGAATGTCGGAATTCCTGTGGCAAATTTAGATAAATCTGCGCCGATTTGGATTTTAGAAACTAGCTCATTTACCATTCACTATACAAAGTGCGCGACGCCTGAAATTTACGCACTTTTGCCGATTACGCCCGATCATCTTTCGTGGCATGGGAGCTTTCAAGAGTATGAAAATGCTAAATTAAAGCCGTTTTTTATGATGAAAAACGGGATCGCTTTTGCGCCAAAATGTTACGAAAATCGGCTAAAAGATTGCGCGGTCAAAATTTATTTTTATGAAAATGAGATGGATTTGGCAAAAATTTGCGGTGTAAATTTGGGCGAAATTAGTTTTAAAACGCCGTTTTTGCTTGACGCTGTTTTGGCACTTTGTATCGCTAAAATGGTGGTTGGCGTGGCTGATATTGCGCTTTTAAACCGCTTTGTAATTGAAGCAAATAAGCTAGAAGAGATACGCGATAAATTTGGCCGAATTTGGGTAAATGATACAAAAGCGACAAATATTGATGCGACGATTTGCGCTTTGCGTAGATATGAAGGGTATAAAATTCATCTGATTTTAGGTGGCGATGATAAGGGCGTGGATCTTTCGCCTGTGTTTGAAAAACTGCAAAATATGGACGCAAAAATCTACGCAATAGGCATAAATACGCAAAAAATCGCAGATATGAGCGTGAAATTTTGCATAAATTGTGAAAAATGTGAATTTTTAGATGTAGCAGTGGAGAAAATTTCGCAAAATTTCCACACAAATTTAGATGAAAATTTATCAAACGCAAAGCTAAAAAACCCTATCCCGACAAATTTAGACGAAGTCGCGCTTTTAAGCCCAGCTTGTGCCAGTTTAGATCAGTTTAATAGCTACGCTCAAAGGGGAGATAAATTTAAAGAGTATATTGCTAGATTAAATTTAAATTGCGATTTGAATTAAATTTTTTAGATTAAATCAAAAA
>CAUTSW010000037.1:0-12984 GCA_963541085.1 uncultured Campylobacter sp. | reverse complement strand
GAGAACGGCTCGATTTTGGAAATTATAAAAGAGGGCTGGACTGTGCCAAATCGTATCCCGTATGCTGGTGAAATTTTAGTTGCTGATGGCGCGCCGATTAGTCAAGTGGTAAAAGCATCTGCAAAAGGAACACTAAAATATTTGATCTTAAAGGGCGATTATTTAGAGAGATTAAAAGATATCAAAAAAGATCACGAAGTCCAAGAAAAGGGTCTTTTTGTAATTATCTCTGATGAAAATGGGCGCGAAGCAGCACGTCATTATATCCCACGCGACTCTGTGATTAGGCTAAAAGATGGCTCCGAGGTAAATACCGGCGATATCATCTCAAAACCAAAAAGCGAAGATAGAAGTGTGATCGCGCAGTGGGATCCATATTCAAATCCAGTTATCGCAGAAATTTCAGGTGTTGTTGCGTTTGAAGATATTGAGCCAGGATTTAGTGCGACTGAACAATATGATGAAAATACAGGTCAAACACGTTTGATTATCAATGAATATCTACCGCAAGGCGTAAAACCAGCGATTATTATCGCAGGAGACAATGACAAAACCATGCGCTATCAATTAGAACCAAAAACTACTATTTTGGTAAGCGATGGCGCGAATGTAAATTTGGCTGATACTTTGGCGAAAGTTCCAAAAGCGGTTGCAAAATCAAAAGATATCACCGGCGGTCTTCCGCGAGTTAGTGAGCTATTTGAAGCTAGAAAACCAAAAAATACAGCAGTTGTTGCAGAAATTGATGGTATTGTCAGGTTTGATAAGCCTCAGCGCACAAAAGAGCGCATTGTAATAGAGTCAAATGATGGCACAACAGCTGAGTATTTGATAGATAAAAATCACCAAATTCAAGTGCGCGCAGGCGAATTTGTCCATGCTGGCGAGAAGCTAACCGACGGCACTGTTAGTTCAGATGATATTTTAAGAATTTTGGGCGAAAAAGCTTTGCATTATTATTTGATTAGTCAAATTCAACAAGTATATCGTTCACAAGGCGTTGCGATTAATGATAAACATATTGAAATTATAGTTTCTCAAATGTTGCGTCAAGTTAAGATCATAGATAGCGGAAATACAAATTTCATCATTGGCGATTTAGTTAGTAGGCGCAAATTTAAAGAAGAAAATGAGCGAATTATCAAGATGGGCGGCGAACCAGCGATTGCTGAGCCGATGTTGCTTGGTGTTACACGTGCTGCTATCGGTAGTGATAGTATGATCTCAGCCGCTTCATTCCAAGAGACAACAAAGGTATTAACAGAAGCATCTATTTCTGGACGATTTGATTATCTTGAAGATTTGAAAGAAAATGTAATTTTAGGACGCAAAATTCCGGTGGGGACAGGGCTTCATAGAGAAGAAGATATAAATTTAAAAGAGCAAGAGTAGAAATTTGGTGGGCTAAATTTGATAAAAATTTCAAATTTAGCCTTTGTAAATTTGAAATTTAATTTAAAATAAATTTCAAACTAGATTAAGTTAAATTTGAGTAAAATCCGAACTCTTTTTTAATAAATTTAATGATGAAAGGAAAGAAATGCCAACCATAAATCAATTGGTGAGAAAAGAGCGCAAGAAAGTAGCTGAAAAGTCAAAATCTCCAGCGCTAAAAAATTGTCCTCAAAGAAGAGGTGTATGTACTAAGGTTTATACAACAACCCCTAAAAAACCTAACTCAGCTTTGAGAAAAGTTGCAAAAGTTAGATTAACTAGTGGTTTTGAAGTAATTAGCTATATAGGTGGCGAGGGACACAATCTACAAGAACACTCAATTGTGCTTGTTCGTGGCGGTCGTGTTAAAGACTTACCTGGTGTTAAATATCACATTGTTCGTGGCGCACTTGATACTGCTGGTGTTGCAAAACGTACAGTTTCACGTTCTAAATACGGCGCAAAACGCCCTAAAAACTAGGCTTTAGCAAAATACAGACAAGCTATAAATTTGAGCTTTGTTTGAGTAAAATTTAAATTTGAAGGAATAAAAATGAGAAGAAGAAAAGCTCCTGTAAGAGAAGTTTTGCCAGATCCAATATATGGCAATAAAGTAATCACTAAATTTATTAATTCACTTATGTATGATGGCAAGAAGAGTGTCGCGACAGAGATTATGTATGGCGCACTTGAATTAATTGAAAAGAAAAATCAAGAGACAAAAGGCATTGATGTATTTAACGATGCAATTGAAAATGTAAAACCTATCATGGAAGTAAAATCGCGCAGAATCGGTGGTGCGACTTATCAAGTTCCTGTTGAAGTTCGTCCTGCACGCCAACAAGCTTTAGCTATTAGATGGTTAATTTCATTTTCACGTAAAAGAAGTGAGCGCACGATGATTGAACGTTTAGCTTATGAGTTGCTTGACGCTGCAAATTCAAAAGGTTCGTCATTTAAGAAAAAAGAAGACACCTATAAGATGGCAGAAGCCAATAAGGCATTTGCGCATTATAGATGGTAAAAAGGAGTTAAAATGGCAAGAAAAACCCCTTTGCATATGGTTAGAAATATTGGTATTGCTGCTCATATTGACGCTGGCAAAACAACAACCAGCGAGAGAATTTTATTCTTTACTGGAATGAGCCACAAAATCGGCGAGGTTCACGAAGGTGCTGCAACTATGGACTGGATGGAGCAAGAGCGTGAACGCGGTATTACAATTACATCAGCGGCGACTACTTGCTTTTGGAATGAACATCAAATAAATTTGATTGATACCCCGGGCCACGTTGATTTTACTATTGAAGTTGAACGTTCAATGCGTGTATTAGATGGCGCAATCTCTGTTTTTTGTTCTGTTGGTGGGGTTCAGCCTCAATCAGAGACCGTTTGGAGACAAGCAAATAAATATCATGTTCCGCGTATTGTTTTTGTAAATAAAATGGATCGTGTTGGTGCAAACTTCTACAATGTAGAACAACAAATTAAAGATCGTCTAAAAGCAAATCCTGTTCCAATTCAAATTCCTATTGGCGCAGAAGATACTTTTAAAGGCGTGATTGATCTGGTTCAAATGAGAGCTTTGACTTGGGATGATGCAAAAGGTCCAAGTACGCCTGATGTTGGAGAAATCCCAGCCGAATTGCAAGAAAAAGCAGATGAATATCGCGCAAAATTAATTGAAGCTATTGCTGAGAGCGATGAAAATTTAATGGAAAAATACTTTGCTGGTGAAGAGTTGAGTGTTGATGAGATTAAACGCGGTATTAAAAAAGGTTGCCTTGATTTAGCTATTATTCCTATGCTTTGCGGAACAGCATTTAAAAATAAAGGTATTCAGCCTCTACTTGATGCGGTTGTAGATTATCTACCTGCGCCTGATGAAGTTCCTGATATCAAAGGTCAATACGAAGATGGCAAAGAAGTTCAAATAAGTTCAACGGATGATGGCGAATTTGCTGGTTTAGGCTTTAAAATTATGACCGATCCATTTGTAGGACAGCTAACTTTCGTGCGTGTTTATCGTGGCGTATTGGAGAGTGGTAGCTATGTGCTAAACACTGGAAAAGGCAAAAAAGAGCGTATTGGACGACTTTTAAGAATGCACTCAAACAAACGCGAAGAGATCAAAGAGCTTTATGCTGGCGAAATCGGTGCGATTGTGGGATTAAAAGATACGCTTACTGGTGATACTTTGGCTAGTGAAAAAGATAAGGTTATTTTGGAGAGAATGGAATTCCCTGATCCGGTTATTAGTGTCGCAGTTGAGCCAAAAACAAAAGCCGATCAAGAAAAAATGGGTATTGCTTTACAAAAACTTGCACAAGAAGATCCAAGTTTCCGTGTAGCAACCGATGAAGAGAGCGGTCAAACGATTATTAGTGGTATGGGTGAATTGCACCTTGAAATTATTGTTGATAGAATGTTGCGCGAATTTAAAGTTGAAGCAGAGGTTGGACAACCGCAAGTTGCATATCGTGAAACTATTCGCAAAACCGTTGAACAAGAGTATAAATACGCTAAACAATCAGGCGGTCGCGGTCAATACGGACACGTATATTTACGCCTAGAGCCACTTGAACCAGGTAGCGGATACGAATTTGTTAATGACATCAAGGGTGGCGCGATTCCAAAAGAGTATATTCCGGCTGTTGATAAAGGTTGCCAAGAGGCACTTCAAAGCGGTGTTTTAGCTGGATATCCTGTTGAAGATGTAAAAGTTACCGTATATGATGGAAGTTATCACGAAGTAGATAGCTCTGAAATGGCGTTTAAGTTAGCGGCGTCAATGGGCTTTAAAGAGGGTGCTAGAAAAGCTGGTGCCGTTATACTTGAACCTATTATGAAGGTAGAAGTTGAAACACCAGAAGAGTATATGGGTGATGTTATTGGTGATTTAAATAAGCGTCGCGGTCAAGTTAATAATATGGGTGAACGCGGTGGAAATAAAGTTATCGACGCGTTTTGTCCATTGGCGCAAATGTTTGGTTATTCAACTGATTTGCGTTCTCAAACGCAAGGTCGCGCTACATATTCTATGGAATTTGATCACTATGATGAAGTTCCTAAAAACGTAGCTGATGAAATCATAAAGAAAAGAAACGGCTAAAATCTAATTTAAGGGTGGGAAAAAGATTCCTACCCTTTAAAAAAAGTTAAGTATGCGTGAATTTTATTTAGATAAACCACTGAAGATTACTGGATATAAGGTTACCACAAATAATAAGCTTGAATTAAATCAAAATACGGCTGCAATTCCAAATTTATGGAAAAAGTTTAACAATAGTGATTTATTCAATGATGTGAATTATATTGTTTATTTTAATTATAGAAATAAACATTTTGATGATTATGATTTGTTAGTTGGTTCCACAAAGTCTTTAAGTGGAGTTTGCAAAGATTGTGATTCGATAGAAATACAAAGTGGTAAATTTTTGGTTTTTGAAACTGATATTAAGCAAATAGCGACCGATGTAAGTGGTCTTTGGATGAAAATTTGGAACTATTTTAAGACATGCGATATAAAACGCTCTTATTTGAGCGATTTTGAAAAACATATAGACAATAAAGTAGAAATTTATATTTCCATTTTATAAATTTGTCCTCGTAGCTCAGCCGGATAGAGCGCAAAATTCCTAATTTTGAGGCCACAAGTTCAAATCTTGTCGGGGACACCATTTTACTTTCTTTTATTAATTCTTTTGCCTCTAAAATAGCCTTAAAATAGGACTTTGTTTTCCCTTCCTTTGCATTTTGCTTCCAATTTATTATAGTATTTTCTATTTACTTAACTTAAGTTTTATTAACTAAGTAAAAGAATAAAAATATAAGATAATTAAAAATGAATTCAAAAAGTAGTCAGCAATCCAAAAGAGCTTCACGTTAAAATGAAAAGCTTTGCAAAAAGTCGGTTTAAAATTTAAAAGCTTTTAAATTTCCAATCATATTGAATTAATTTTTATCAAATCATTTTTTGATACTATTTTATCAATACTAGACATACAAGCAAAAAGAATACAGGATATTTTTAGATATCTACGTTTAAATCGCAAATTAATTAATCGCGACAAAATAAATTTAAACCAAATTTTAAGCCTATAAAGCCTTGTTAAATAGCTTAGACATTCCATAAAAAATGCAAACAAAGAATGAAATTCATAAAAACGACGAATGCCTAAAATTAATAGCTTTTAACTTCCATTTAACAGCTAGATTTTTTGTGGCAAAAAGTTAAAAGATGAGCAGAATTTGAATTAAAACAAGTAAAAAAGATGATTTTAATATGTCTAAAAATGTTGTGCGTATCAATTTTGAGGGCATTAAGTGACTAAAAATTAAGCAAAATTATCTAAATGGCAAATTTGGAAAAGTTTAAGCAATTAAAATTAGCTAAATTTATGAGTTTTGAGACTTGGGCAATTAAAATTATTGCGTGGCAAAGCTAAATTTAAGACTAATTCAAGCCTTAAACAGCTTGCGTGTTAAACCAGCTATAGCAAAAAATTCAAAATATCTATTGATTGTATCAATTTTGAAAGAAGTATCTAAAAATCAAAGAAAAAATCGGACCAAATTTACTTTGAATACACATTTACAAAATAGAGAAAGTTGCTACCGATGATTCACAGATGTTTAACTAAGCTGTAAATTGGTGCCAAAATTAGCCAAATTTGCACACAAAATCAAGGCGTAAGTTCATACAGATTAAATTTGCAAACACAGCCCGCGTCCAATATATTGATACCGTGATTATTTTGGCGTATTTTGCCAAGGCCTTTTAGTTTAACAAATATACAAAATCTTCTTTAGCATTGAAGTGTTCTTTCTTCCACTATCTTTTTCTATCCTAAGATTTTTTAACCTAAGCCAAACCATTTTCATCCCCAGGGAGGCTTTGTCAAATTTGCATTGTCGCTAGATAAATTTTTACACGGCGAACGCGTAAAAATTTATCTAGTTTTTGCTGGTTAAATTTGGATTTAAATTTCTTTTAAATACTCTTGCAAACTTTTTACTTCGAGTGCGTCTTTTATCGAATTTATCGCGCTTACCGCCACTTTGGCTGAGTTTAAATTTGTAAAATATGGCACGCCAAGTCGCGCTACGATTTGGCGGATTATCGCCCCGTCTGCACCGTTTGATTTATTATCGCTCGTGTTTATCGCTAGTGCGATTTCGCCATTTTTGAGTGCGTCTTCGATATTTGGGCGTCCTTCGCTAATTTTATAGACCATTTCGCACGCTACATTTGCGCTTTTTAATGCATTAAAAGTCCCTGTGGTGGCTATGATTTTAAAGCCCAAATTTGCAAATTCGCGCGCCAAATTTACCCCCCGCGATTTGTCGCCATCACAAAGGCTAATAAATACATTTCCGCTAGTTGGTAGCGCGTTTTTGGCTGCGATTTGGCTCTTTACAAAGCTCTTTTCAAATGTATCGCTTATGCCCATGACTTCGCCTGTTGATTTCATCTCAGGACCTAAAAGTAGATCTGCGCCTGGTAGTTTATTAAATGGAAATACGCTCTCTTTTACGCAGATTTTTTTGCCGATTTTGGCTTTGTAGATGCCGTTTTGGCAGGTTAATACGCCAAATTTGTCATAAAATTTGAGCGCTTCTAATAAAATTCCGTCTGATTTTTCATTTAAATTTCTCCACATTACGCGCGTTGCAACCTTTGCTAGAGGCATTCCTGTGGCTTTGCTGACAAATGGCACGGTGCGAGATGCGCGCGGATTTACTTCAATAATGTAAATTTCTCCCGAAAATATTGCAAACTGAATATTCATCAAACCAACGACGCCTAAATTTAGCGCGATTTGTTTTGTGGCGTTTTCGATTTTATCCGTTAAATCCGCGCTTAGATTAAGCGGTGGCAAGATACTTGCGCTATCTCCGCTGTGGATGCCGGCTTCTTCGATATGCTCCATAATTGCGCCAATATACACATCGCGCCCATCGCTAATCGCATCGACGTCAAGTTCAAGCGCGTTTTGTAAAAATTTATCTAACAAAACTGGCGAATTGTTGCTAACTTGCACCGCCTCTTTCATATATGTGCGTAGCTCAGCATCGCTATTTACGATACGCATCGCTCGTCCGCCAAGCACGTAACTAGGGCGCACAAGCACCGGATAACCAATCAAATTTGCCTTTAAAATCGCTTCATCTTCGCTTGTTGCTGTATCGTTTTTAGGCTGTTTTATTCCTAAATTTGAGATAAATTTACTAAATTTGGCACGATCTTCTGCGACATCGATAACTCTTGCGCTTGTGCCGATTATTTTCGCGCCAATCATCGAAATTCGCTTTGCAAATTTTAGCGGTGTTTGTCCACCAAAATGTACGATAACGCCGGCTGGATTTTCATGCTCTATTACCGCGCGCAAACGCTCAAAATCGATCGGCTCAAAATATAAAATATCGCTTGTATCATAATCTGTGCTGATGGTCTCTGGGTTGCAATTATACATTATGCTTTTTATACCTAAATCGCGCAATGCATAGCTAGCATGCACGCAACAATAATCAAACTCTATCCCCTGTCCGATGCGGTTTGGTCCGCCGCCTATGATTAGCACTTTTTTTGCGTCGGTGGTGTTTGTTTGCTCTTTTAAATCGCCCAAATTTGAGACATTTATGCAGCTATAAAGATACGGCGTGAGTGCCATAAATTCGCCCGCGCATGTATCAACCTCGCAATATTCGTGCGTGATTTTTAAATTTGAACGTGCATAAAAGACGTCGTTTTGGCTTAGCTCTAGGTTGTCTTTTTCGTTGATTAATTTCGCGATCATCTTGTCGCTAAATCCGTAAGTTTTCGCCTCGCGCATTAAATTTGCGTCGTTTAAAATATCCATATCTATCCGCGATTCAAATTCTACAATCTCGCGAATTTCATTTAAAAACCAGCGGTCAATTTTGCTGTATTGATAAATTTCTTCTAAATTTAACCCATCGCGAAACGCCTGTGCGATCTGTAAAATTCGCTTTTCGTTTCCGTTGCGAAGTCCGTAAATTAGCTCATTTTTGCTCAAATTTAACCGCTCAAATCCGCCGTAATTTTTCTCTAAACTACAAAGTGCTTTTTGAATGCTCTCTTTAAATGTGCGTCCAATCGCCATAACTTCGCCCACAGATTTCATTGCTGTGCCTAAATTTGTATTAGCGCCCGGGAATTTTTCAAATGTAAAGCGCGGAATTTTTGTGACAATATAATCAATCGCAGGTTCAAAAGATGCTGGCGTGCCTGTGATGTCGTTTTTGATCTCATCTAGGCTAAAGCCGACCGCGAGCATCGTCGCTACTTTGGCGATAGGATAGCCTGTTGCTTTACTAGCTAAAGCTGAACTTCGTGAAACGCGCGGATTCATCTCAATAACTGTCATGCGCCCATTTTTTGGATTTATCGCAAATTGCACGTTGCTTCCGCCAGTATCTACGCCAATCTCGCGCAATATCGCAAAAGACGCGTCGCGCATTCGCTGATACTCTTTATCGGTAAGAGTAAGCGCAGGTGCAATCGTGATAGAATCGCCAGTATGCACGCCCATAGGATCTAAATTTTCAATAGAACAGATTATGATGCAGTTGTCTTTATTATCGCGGATAACCTCCATCTCATACTCTTTCCAGCCAAGCAGACTCTCTTCGATTAAAATTTCATTCACAGGGCTAATTTCGATGCCATTTTGCGCGATCTGTTTGAATTCGTCCATATTGTAAGCCACACCAGAGCCTGCGCCGCCTAGTGTAAAAGATGCGCGGATTATGAGCGGAAATCCGATCTCATTTGCAGCAGTGATCGCTTCATCGAGTGTATTTGCATAGGCTGATTTTGGCAAATCCATGCCGATTTTTAACATCGCTTTTTTAAACTCTTGTCTATCTTCGCCTTTTTTGATCGCTTCTGGGTTTGCGCCGATAAATTTAACATCGCCAAGCTCACCACTCTCATAAATTTCCATCGCTGCGTTTAATGCTACTTGACCGCCCATTGTAGGTAGCACAGCATCTACTTTTTCACGTTTTATAATGCGCAAAATGCTCTCTTTTGTGATTGGCTCAATGTAGGTTGCATCGGCAAATTCTGGATCGCTCATGATGGTCGCTGGGTTTGAGTTGATTAGCACGACGCGGTAACCTAGACTTTTTAGAGTTTTTACAGCTTGTGTTCCGCTATAATCAAATTCGCACGCTTGACCGATGATGATCGGACCGCTTCCTATTAGTAAAATTGTCTTTAAATCTGTTCTTTTTGGCATTATTTATCCTTTGTGATGACATACAAAAACGCCGGTAAATTTACGCTAGTTTTTGGCGCAATAACGGCACTTTTGTATAAATTTTCATCAACTACTTTTGTTACGACGCCTACACCAATTCCTGCGAAAAATATGTCATCTAATCCGCTAGTAAAGACCTCATCGCCGATTTTTGGAACAAGGTGGCTTGGGATAAATTTGACGATTAAATTCTCTCCATCGCCTGTTGCGTAGCCTGGGATTTTGTCTTTACCGACATAGACTGAGATTAGTGATTTTTCGTCGTGCTGTAAGATGGCGCGCGGTAGTCCGTTTTCTTGCGAGACGATGCCGATTGTGTAGCCGTCTTTGATTAATCCGTAAATTTTATCTGGGTTAAAGCCGTCAAATTTGATCCAAAATTTGTTGTAATCGTGCGGTTTTACGTATGAGATCGCACGGACTAATTTTACATCGGGTTCAAATTTTGATGAGTTTTTATCGGATAAAATTTGATCTAATTCATGTGCAAAAGTTCCTAATAAAGCGGCTGATTTGCGAAGTTCGGCGTTTTCTTTGCGCAAAGCTTTGATAGTGGCTGTTTGGTTTAAGTGGTTGTTTATGAAATTTGTAAAATAGTCTTTTACTTCGTAGAATTTAACCGCTGTTTCGTTTGCGCTTAATACAAAAAATCGGTTAATTTTATCGCCAAATACTAGCGAAATGGCGGATAAAACTACGATTAAAAAGAGTGCTTTAAATTTATTCATCAGATAAATTTTTGAAAATCATTGGATCTTTTAGTGCAATTCCTGTTCCGTTTGCAACCGCTAAAAGTGGCTCATCGGCGACATAAACAGGGAGTTTTACATAATCTGCTAGATATTTATCTAATCCGCGAATCAAAGCTCCGCCTCCAGTTAGCGCCACGCCATTTTCTACGATATCGGCTGCTAGCTGAGGTGGCATAATTTCAAGTGTTGCTTTAAGAGCGTCTGCGATCTCTTTTAGTGGTTCGCGCATCGCTTCGCGCACATCTTCGCTGGTAAGCTCTATTTTGCTAAGCAAACCGCCGATTTGATCGCGCCCTTTAACGCACATCGTAAGCTCTTTATCTAGCTGAATTGCTGTGCCGATTTGCACTTTTATATCTTCACCGACGCGTTCGCCTATTAAAAGGTTGTATTTATCTTTTACATAATTTACAATACTCATGTCGATTTTATCGCCAGCGGTGCGGACTGATTTTGAGATGACTAAACCGCCAAGCGAGATGACGCCAATTTCTGTTGTACCACCTCCGATATCTACGACAAGGCTACCTTTTGGCTCACTAACAGGAAGTCCAGCGCCAATTGCTGCAGCCATTGGCTCTTCTATTAATTTTACCACGCGCGCCCCAGCGATTAGCGCACTCTCTTTTACTGCCTTTTTTTCTACTTGTGTTAGACCAAAAGGGACAGAGATTAAAATTCGCGGACGAATGAAATTTTTGCGCTTGTGAGTCTTTTCTATAAAGTATCTAATCATCTTCTCAGTCATATCAAAATCGGCTATTACGCCATCTTTCATCGGACGAATCGCGCGAATATCACCTGGTGTTTTGCCGACCATCTCTTTTGCCTCTTTGCCGACGGCTAAAATTTTCTCTTTATATCTCTCATTTTGTACTGCGACGACGCTTGGTTCGTTTATTATGATACCTTTATCGCGCACCAAAACGAGCGTATTTGCTGTGCCTAAATCTATTCCCATATCGCTAGAAAATAGCCCTAAAATCGAATCAATTAACATTAAATTTCCTTTGTTTTATGCACTTTGTTTTATTAAAATAGGCTTTGTTTTGTTGATAACAACATCTTGAGTTATGATGACTTCATAGCCTTTTAGTTCAGGTAGCTCATACATAATATCTAGCATTATTTCTTCCATTATGCTACGAAGCCCGCGCGCACCTGTTTTGCGCTTGATAGCTAAAGAAGCGACCTCTTTTAATGCGTCATCTTCAAATTTTAGCTTTACGCCATCTAACTCAAAAATCTTTTCATATTGTTTTAAAAGTGAGTTTTTTGGTTTTGTTAAAATTTCTATCATGCTCTCTAAATTTAGCTCATTTAGTGTTGCTACAACATGCAAACGCCCGATAAGCTCAGGGATAATTCCAAAATGTACTAAATCATCAGGCTCAACTAATCGGAGCAAATTTTGCTCTTTTGATTTTGCACGTTTTTCATGCGTAAAACCTAAGACGTTTTCGCCCATTCTACGGTCAATTATCTCGCTAAGCCCATCAAACGCACCACCGCAAACAAATAGAATATTTTTCGTATCAATTTGAATAAAATCTTGATTTGGGTGTTTTCTGCCACCTTTTGGCGGGACATTTACAAGGCTTCCTTCGATTATTTTTAGCAACGCTTGTTGCACGCCCTCACCACTAACATCACGCGTAATAGATCGGTTTTCGCTCATTCTTGCTATTTTATCTATTTCATCGATGAAAACTATGCCTTTTTGTGCGCGTTTTACGTCGCCATCGCTTGCTTGCAAAAGCCTTGTGAGAATATTTTCTACATCTTCGCCAACATATCCTGCCTCTGTTAAGCTTGTCGCATCGCAAATCGCAATCGGAACATCTAAAAATTTAGCCAAAGTCTGCGCCATTAATGTCTTTCCGCTACCTGTTGGGCCAATTAGCAGTATATTTGATTTTGTTATCTCTACATCATCATCGCTAAGCTGTTTAAAAACGCGCTTGTAGTGGTTATAAACGCCGACGCTAAAGGCTATTTTGGCGCGGTCTTGCCCGATAACATAGCTATCTAAAACAGCTTTTAGCTCTTTTGGGGTTATGTTTTTTACTTTTGTCTCATCAAATTTAGAATTTTCTTCATCAATCTCTTCAAATTCGTCGCCAAAAAGCACAGAATATCCATGCTCAATACAATGTTCGCAGATAAAAGCCGTCTCATTTTCGTTTGGGAAAATTCTTGTTGTGCTATCTTCTGGTCTGCCACAAAAACTACATATTTTTGCCATTAAATTTTACCTTTATCAGTAGGAATCCCTCTTGTCGTAGCAAGAATAAATTCGCACATTTTTTTTACATTTTCATCGTTAGTATTTGCGCCTAAAATTTCGGCGTTTTCTTTTATATTTGTGTTTTTATCAAATAAAATTTTATATGCTGATTTGATAACATCTATCTTTTCGGCGTCAAATCTACGTCTAAGACCGACCAAATTTAACCCACGAATTTTGCACGATCTCTAGCGGTTCGCACAAAGGCGATGGTTTTACACGC
>CAUTSW010000036.1:0-13137 GCA_963541085.1 uncultured Campylobacter sp. | reverse complement strand
AGCCCCAAATTTCACGTGCTAATAGCTCATCTTTTAGCTTTAAAATTTGCTTTTTTAGTTCGTTTGATGCGTCTTCATCATATATTTCGCTAAAATTTTCTAAAATCATTAACGCACTTTGAAGATGCTTTAAAACGGAGTTTTGCGCGAAATCTTTCGCTAGAAATTTACGTAAAAAATCATAAGAATCTTTTTTTGAGCTATCTTGCATCGCTAAAATTTAGCTTTCTTGCACGTTTATTTTGATATTTTGCATAAAATTTGCATTAGTTATGTTTTTAAATTCTTGCCTGTTAAAATCGCTAATTTGCCCGAATTTAGCGCACTTTTGACACTGCGCAATCGTCGCAACAAGTGTAAATTTGCTAACTTTGCCACCGATTTTATGCTCAATATTTTTTCGCACTCTTTGCATAGGAGCTTCATCTTCAAAAATATCATAAATCTCGCCGCAACTCTCGCAAACTACGTGAATATGGGGCTTTTCGTAGATGTCAAATTTAGATTTTTGGTTTGGAATGCTAACTTCTATCGCAAGACCAGCGTCTATTAGCGCGCCGATACATTTATAAATAGTCGCAAGCGAAATATTTGGGTAATTTGCGTGAATATTTGCGTAAAGCTCGTCCATTGTCGGGTGTGTGTGAGTGTCTAAAACCTGCAAAACACAGATGCGCTGAGGTGTGGCTTTAAGACCTGCTTTTTTTAGAGCTTTAATATAATCCATCGAAAAATCCTTTTAAAATCCTTAAATTTGGCGCGAATTATATAAAAGCGCACTTTAAATTTTGTTTATGATTGATAATTTTTGTTTAATAAATATTTAGCGATAGAGTGTTCGTCTATGCCTAAATTTTGCTCTACAATCGCGCTATTTCCGTGCTTTATAAACTCATCTGTATATTCAAAACTCTCGATTTTTACATCATTTATGTCGTGTAAATCTAAGAAATTTCGCAAAATCGCGCCGATACCGCCGATTGCTGCGCTATCTGAGAATACGTACCAAATTTTAGATGTTTTGCTTAAACCCAGCAAAAACTCGCTATCAAGCGGTTTTGCAAAGACTAAATCTATCAAATTTGGCGTAAAATTTACCATTTTCATAACATTTTGCGCCTTGCCGACGCCATTTCCATAGCCGATAAATGAAATTTTAGAGTGATTATTGATTAACATTTGAGCTTTTGCGAATTCTATTTCACAAATTTCGTCGCAAATTTCGTCAAATTTAAACGACCCGCGCGGGTATCTAATCGCCAAAAGTCCGTCAAATTTATATGAAAAATCCATAATTTTGGCGAAATTTTGTTCGCTTCTAGGCGCACACATCGTTACATTTGGTATCAAATTTAAATAGCCAATATCAAATGCACCCTGATGAGTTTCACCATCTTCGCCTACAATTCCTGCGCGATCTATGCAAAGAACCGCGGGCAAATTCATAATCGCTAAATCGTGAATAATCTGATCGTATGCGCGTTGCAAAAACGTTGAATATATCGCAATGTAGGGCTTAAAACCCTCTTTTGCCATCGCCGCCATTGATGTTATGGCATGTTGTTCGGCAATCGCGACGTCCCAAAAACGCTCTGGAAATTTCTGTATTAGCGCATCTAACCCTGTGCCTTGTGGCATCGCAGCTGTTACGCCGACTATATTTTTGTGAGATGAGGCTAGGTGGAGTAAATTTTGTGAGAATATCGCGGTGGCGGATTTGGTGGCAGATTTTTTTAGGCTTTCGCCATTTTTGATATCAAATGGCCCTACGCCGTGCCATTTTGCCTGTGTGCCCTCGGCTATTTTGTAGCCTTTGCCTTTTATGGTTTGCGCATGGACTACTACTGGGCATTTTAAATTTTTTGCTAGACGAAAGCTTTTGATAATGGCTTTTAAATCATGGCCGTCAATTGGGCCGATGTAGCGAAGACCTAGCTCTTCAAAAAATAGCCCTGGCATTATGAGTTTAAAGCTCTCTTCAAATTTTTTCGCCATATAAGTTGCTGTTTTTGACAAATTTCGCTCGAAAAATAGCTTAACAGCCTCCCTAAAACGCGAATATGTCGCACCAGCCATCTTTTGACTAAGGTATTTGCTAAGCGCGCCGATTGGCTGGGATATACTCATCTCATTATCATTTAACACAACTACGCACGGCAAACGCAAATCACCAAGCTCATTTAACGCCTCATACGCCATGCCTGCGCTTAAAGCCCCATCGCCGATAAATGCGATCGGAATGCGGTTTTCGCCCTTTAATTTGATCGCTTTTGCTGCGCCAAGTGCTAATGAAATCGATGTTGAGCTGTGTCCTGCGACAAAGTAGTCAAACTCGCTCTCATTTGGCTTTGTGTAACCACTTATCCCGCCAAATTTACGCAAACTCTCAAATTCTTCCCAACGATTTGTCAATAATTTGTGAGTGTAGCTTTGGTGGCTAACATCAAAAATAAATGGATCAAGCTTAGCGTCAAAGACATAGTGCATACCAACAATTAGCTCTACTGCACCCAAATTTGAGCTAAGGTGCCCGCCATTACGGCTCACAACATCTAAAATTCGCTCCCTAATCTCAACGCAAAGCGTCTCTAAACGCTCAATAGACTCGTTTTTTATATCCATCATTTCCATCATAAAAGCTTTTTTAGCTCTTTTAAAAGCGTGCGATTTTGCGCTGGTGTGCCGATCGTGATACGCACGGCGTTTAGATTGTAGCTTTTTAAATTGCGTAAAATTATCCCTTTTTGCAAGAGTTTTTCGCAAATTTCACTCGCGTTTTTGAGCTTAAAAGTGATGAAATTTGTATAACTTTTTATAAATTCAATGCCATTTTTGCGGGCAAAATCTTCAAATTTTTTCATCTGTTTTGCGTTGTTTTTTAATGTTTTTTCAATATATTCTTTATCATCTAGCGCGGCGATCGCGGCTGCAAGAGAGATATTTGTGATGTTAAATGGCGGGCGAAGTTTTGAAATTTCGCTGATAATTTGCGAATTTGCCACGCCATAGCCTACGCGAAGTCCGCCAAGTCCGTAGAGTTTAGAAAATGTCCCCGCGTAGATTACATTTGGAAATTTAGCTATCAATTCGCGCGGATTTAATGCCATTTTTTCATCTTTAAAAGTAGCAAATTCATTATAAGCAGCGTCAATTAAAACGGCAGTTTGTGGCGAAATTTTGCCTAAAAAATCATAAATTTCACTAGCACTTAAGCACTCGCCTAAAGGATTATTTGGCACACAAAGCGCGATTATGGCGATCTTGTCTTTATTTGCTTCATAAATTTTGGCAAATTCATCTAAATTATGGAATTCGCTCTCGCATTTTATCACGTTTGCACCTGCCATTTTGGCATAAATTTCATACATCGCAAAGGTGGTTTTTGCCATTAAAATCGCGTTTTCTCTGTTTAATTTTGCGTGAAATAAAAACTCGATTATTTGATCGCTTCCAGCACCGATTATTATGTTATTTGATTCTACATCAAAGCGTTTGCAAAGAGCATTTTTTAGCTCAAAATAGCTATCATCTGGATATAAATTCGCCTTTTTTGCACACTTTTTTATCGCTTTTACGACAGATGGTGATGCGCCAAAAGGATTTTCATTACTAGCTAATTTGATGACATTTTCAGGCTCTACGCCATATTCACGCACTATTAATTCGATTGGTTTTCCCGCTTCGTAAGTTTGTAAATTTGATAAATTTTCGTTAAATTTCACTCTTCATCTCCGTTTAAGTAGCTTCCAAGCCACGAAATTTCATAGCCTTTTTTTGCAGCTTTTTCAAATACTTTTTGCACCTTATTATCATCAACATGCCCGATAAAATCGATAAAAAAGACAAATCTAAAATCCTTTTGCTTTAGCGGACGAGACTCTAATTTTGTCAAATTAATATTCTCATCATAAAACATGCCTAAAAGTTGTGCTAAAGAGCCTGGTTCGTGCGTCGTTTTGGCAAAAATCGTCGTTTTATCAGCGTTTGTTTTAGGGCTTTTAAAGTCGCTTAAAACAAAAAATCTTGTGCGATTTGCAAGATTATCCTCGATTTTTTCAAACATAATCGGCAAATTATAAATCGAAGCTGCAATCGGCGAACAAATCGCAGCGCAATTTGGCGTTTGCGCGGCATTATAAGCGGCAAGTGCGGTTGATTTTGACGGGACAAATTCGACTTTTGTCAGCCCGTGATCCTCTAAAAATTTAAGGCACTGATTGTATCCTTGCGGGTGCGAAAAAATCTTTTGAATATCGCTTAATTTTTCGCAATTGCTCGCGAATGAGTGGTGAATATCCATGTAAATTTCGCCAACAATCTTTACATTTTGATATTTGGCTAGGCAATCTAGCGTCGCTCCGACCGCGCCTTCTGTGTTGTTTTCGGCTGGGACGAGGGCATATTTTGCTTCGCCGTTTGCAATGCTGGTAAAAACTGCCTCAATTGAAGCTAATGGCAAATATGAGCTAATCGCGCCGAATTTTGATTTTGCTGCGCCGTGCGAATATGTGCCGATCGGCCCTAAAAATGCGACGTTTTGTGGTTTTTCTAAATTTCTAGAAATGGAAAAAATTTCATAAAAGATCGCTTCAATGGCGCGCTTTGGCATAAATTTTAATCTCTTTTCGCCAAGACGAGCAATTATCGCTCTTTCGCGTTCTGGGCGGTAAATTGGCGCACCTGAAGCGTTTTTTAGTTCGCCTATTTTTGTTACAAGGGACATTCTTTGATTTAAAAGTTCTAAAATTTCATCGTCAATTTCATCGATTTTTACACGTAAATTTTCTATCGTTTCCATTACAAAAACTCCAACTCATCGGCGATTAAAGTTTCAAATGTTTCTCTTGCGCGAATTTGTCTTAAAGATCCATTTTCGATGGCAAATTCTGGTGCTCTTAGGCGTGAATTGTAGTTGCTTGACATGCTAGCGCAATACGCTCCCGCGCTTTTTATGGCTAAAATTTCACCACTTTGCATTGCCGGTAAAAGGACATTTTTACCCAAAAAATCGCCACTTTCACAAACTGGGCCAACTACGTCACACGGGGATTTTTCGTTTAAAATTTGAGGCGCGTTCGCATTTAATTTATCGCCAAATTGTAGCTCACCAAGCGTACACATTTCGTGATGCGCCCCATAAAGGCTAGGGCGGATAATATCATTCATCGCGCCATCTACAATAACAAAACGTCTATTTTGATGCATTTTTTCGTATAAAACTTTGGTCAAAAATACGCCTGAATTTCCGACCAAAAATCGTCCAGGCTCCATGACTATTGTTTCGTCTTGCCCTTTTAGTGCGTCTAAAATTCCTTGCGCGTATTGGTATAAATTTGGCTCGATTTCATCTTTATATGTGATACCAATACCGCCCCCGATGTCGAAAAATTTGATGTCAATATCAATCGCTTTTAACTCTCGCATAAAATTTGAAACAACTCTTGCCGCCTCAAAAATCTGGCTGATATCCACAAGCTGTGAGCAGATGTGAAAATGTATGCCGATTGGATTTAAATTTGGCATTTTTTTGGCAAAAAGATACATTTTTCGTGCCTCATCAATGCTAACGCCAAATTTATTTTCATTTAATCCGGTTGAAATATACGGGTGCGTTTTGGGATCAATATTTGGATTTACACGAATGCTAATTCGCGCTATAACGCCCAAATTACGCGCGATTTGTTCCAATCTGTTTAGCTCTGCGTGACTTTCTACATTTATGTATAAAATACCCGCTTTTAGTGCGCTAATTAGCTCCGTGTCGCCTTTGCCAACACCAGAATATATGATTTTATACGGATCTGCACCCACTTTTAGCGCACGTGCGACTTCATTAAAACTAACGCAATCAAACCCTGCGCCCAAATTTGCAAGCATTTTTAAAAGACTTAAATTTGAATTTGCTTTTACAGCATAGCAAATTAGCGATTTGCGCCCGTTAAACTCCTTTTTTAGGGCGTTGTAGCGCGATTTAATGTAGTCAAAATCATATATGAAAAGTGGCGTACCAAATTTGGCGAGTAGTTCTTGAAAATCCATTTTAACTCCTTGCGTTTTTTGAAAATAGAAAAAATCCGTATGAAAATATGAGTGCGATTGGCAAAATTATCCCAAATTCTGGGATTAAAAAGCCGTTTAATGAAAATCTATTAAGCACAAATAATACGCCCCAAACCAAAAGTGTCGCCATAAAAAATCCAAAACTAAGCAACGCAAGGCTCACAAAACGTCCGCTATAAGGCATAAAAGTGTATAAAATCAACATCATAAACGGCGCAAAATATGGCGAAAAAATCATATTGTAAAGTGCAGCTTTGATATTAGAAATGTCGATATTTTGGCTTTTAAATACTTTTATCGCAGCAAGTGCGTCGATTATCGAGTAAGAATTTGATGCGTTATAGACCTTTTGCAAACTTGTTGGTTCAAAGCCAAATAGATCATCGCTCTTTTTTGAAATTTCACTCTCAAAACCAGGCGCACCTAGATTTAAAATGCTTGGAAATTTTGTTAAATTTAGATCGTTAAATGTCCATTTTTTATCATTAT
The DNA here is from genome assembly GCA_963541085.1 of uncultured Campylobacter sp. Classification (GTDB taxonomy): domain Bacteria; phylum Campylobacterota; class Campylobacteria; order Campylobacterales; family Campylobacteraceae; genus Campylobacter_B. Next base: position 6,588 of record CAUTSW010000036.1, on the reverse strand, counting down.
AGATAGCATTTTTTGCTCTAGCATAGCTTGAAATTTCACCATTTTTTAACGTCAAAATGCGGATATTACTCGCAGCTTTTGAAACAGCGTTTAGCTCATTCATAAAGACGATTTTATTTTCATATTTTAAAAGTACCTGTTTTGTTGTTTGATCGCTTAAAGTTGTTAAATTTTGGATACTTTTTTGAAAATCAAGCGCGTAGGCAAACGGCGTGGCATTAAGCCCCACAAAACAGGTAGAAATAATTAGTGCAATAAAAAATGGTGGCAATAAAAGCGAATTTTTACTGATTCCAAGAGAACAAAGACAGATAAACTCATTTGAGCGAATCATGGTAAAAAAAGTGATAATAAGCGCAAAAATTAGACTTAAAGGTAGCGTATAATTTAGCGCTACAAGGGCGGTATAAATCACATAAAGCAACGCTAAATTGGCACTTGTGGGGAAGTCTTTTAAATTTGTTAAAACATCAACACCCACATAAAAACACTCTAGCGCAACGAGCAAAATGAAAACATATTTTATGTATAAAAACGAGATATATTTTGCGTATATTTTCATTTTAATCGCCTTTTTGGTTAGGTGCTTTGGTGGTTATAATTTCACTGAAATTTGCGCTGTTTGATTTAGAATTTGGAATTTCTTTATTTGTGTGTAAATTTATGTTTGAAATTTCGCTTTGTTTTACGCAAGAATCATCAACTTTATCATCTAAATTTGGATTTGAATTTAAAAAATTTACACTGCTTTTAGCGTCTAAATTTTTGTGCGCTGAGTTTTTTGGTTTTGCATTTGTATCTTTTGAAATATCTAAATTTAAAGCTTTTGGCGAATTTCTGCGATTAAATTTGCGCGCAGTCTCATCAATATCATTTTTTATTAAAAACTCTACTGCATTTTTTGCGTAATTAAGTGTCTCATCTAAAATTTCGCGCTCATCTTCGCCAAATTTACCCAAAACAAAATTTATAGTATCAAATTTGCCTCGCCCAATGCCGATTCGAACGCGTTCGTATTCGTTGCCGATTAGAGAATCTATCGATTTTATGCCGTTGTGACCGCCGCTGCTACCGCCGATTTTAAATTTCATCGCGCCAAAGGCTAGATCTAAATCATCATGAATTACGATAATTCGTTCTGGTTTATAAAAATTTGCAACAGCTTGAACTGATTTTCCGCTTGAATTCATAAAAGTTTGCGGTTTTAAAAGCAGAAGCGAACCCATTTTATAGAGTTCGCCTTGAAATTTTTCGTTTGAAATTTTTATCGCTTGCGGGCTTAAAAGTCTATCAATTACCATAAATCCCGCGTTATGGCGAGTATTTTCATACTTGCCACCCGGGTTTCCAAGCCCTACGATAAGAATCATTATTTCGCCGTTATAACTCCGGCTACGGCTACCGTCGCTCCGTCTAAAACTCTAACATTTTGTGGGATTTGAATGTCACGAACCAAAACTGAATCATTTACGTCTAATTTATCTACATTAATAACAAATGCATTTGGTAGATCTTTGCCTTTGCATTTTACGACTAAACGACGTTTGAAATATACTAAAACGCCTTTGTTTTTTAGACCGATTGGCGTGCCGACTAATTTTACAGGAACAAAATAGCGTGAAATTTCATCATCTAAAACTACGCGTAAATCAACGTGTAAAATCGTGCTTTTTACAGGATCTTTTTGATAATCTTCGATAATTACTTTGTAAATTTTATCGCCTAATTTTACATCAAAAAATAGATTTTCTTTTGCTTTTGCCTCTTTGATGAAGTCATTTACGCGAAACGCAGCGTGAATATTTTCTAATCCTTTCGCATATACATTTGCGATTAGATAACCATCTCTTTTTAAAGCCTTGGCAGACTTTTTACCGATACTCTCTCTAATAATACCTTCAAGCATTGCTTTCCTTTGAAAAAAAATAAAGTCGGATTGTATCTAAGTATAAATAAAAAATAGTTTAATAAAATAATAAATTTCACGCGTAATTTGCGTGAAATTTAGTTTAAAATTTAGATCTCTTTTAGCTCAATAACATCTTCGTTTAGTGAATCAGCGCCTTGTCTAGCTAGAATTTCGTTTTTAATCATAATCTCAAGGTCGCCTCTTGTGGTAGATTTTATAAGTGCTTCATCGCGCGTAATTACGCCGTTTTGATACAGCTCCAAAAGATGTTGATCAAAAGTTTGCATTCCGTAAGTTCTGCGTCCTTCTTTTATCGCATCAACAATTTCGCCATCGCGGTGGTCTAAAATCATGTCACGAATTCTCGTATTTTTGCGTAAAATCTCAACCGCAGCGGTGCGTTTTCCATCTGTTGTTTTAACCAAACGTTGAGAAATTACAGCCTCTAAAACAGCGGCTAGCGTTTGTCGAATTCTGTTTTGTTCATTTACCTCAAACATACCGATAATTCTACCTAATGTCTCTTTTGCATCAACGGTGTGAAGCGTAGAAAGCACCAAGTGGCCCGTCTCTGCGGCGTTCATCGCTGTTTCGATTGTGATTAAATCGCGCATCTCACCAACAAAGATAATATCTGGATCCTCACGCAAAGCAGCACGAAGTGAATCGGCAAATGTGTTGCAATCTTGCCCGAGTGAGCGTTGATTTATGATGCAGTTTTTATCGCGAAAAACAAACTCAACCGGATCTTCAATCGTAACAATATGGCTCGTGCGCCTTTCATTAATATAATCAATCATACTCGCGATTGTCGTTGTTTTGCCGCTTCCTGTTGGACCTGTTAAAAGTATAATTCCCCGCTCGGTTTCATCGCAAATTTTCTTGATCGTTGGCGGGAGTTTTAGTTGTTCCATTGTCGGAATATCAACCGTAATTGTTCTTAAAACGATGCTAATTCCATCGATTTGAAAAAAAACATTCGTTCTAAAGCGATATCTATCGTTTAATTTATATGTAAAATCCACGCTTTTTTCGCGAATAAGTTCATCAAATCGTCCGCGCAAAAGCTCTTTTGCGAGATCTAGCGCGTCTTCTTTAGATAAAATACTATCGCTTAACTTTACAATTTCGCCGTGTATGCGTCCGCGGATGTGCGATCCAGCTTTTACGTGCAAATCGCTACCGCCGTTTGTGACTAAAAACTCTAGAAATTTGTTTAATCTTTGTTTTTGAACGTCTGTGTATTCTGTCATTTTTTATCCTTTTAAATTTTGCAAAATTTCATCAAAAGCGACCTTAAATTGCGCCATTCCATCATCTAAAAGTTCTTTATAGCAATGAGAAATTTCTATATTGTTCTTTTTTAATGCGTCAAAATATCTTTGAATTTCGTCCTTTTTTGCTGGTTTAATAATCTCGCCTTTATCTTGTAAAAACGCCTTAATCGCATCAAGCGGCGCGGTATTTACGACGTTTTGAAACATCAAAGCTTTTATATAGTAATCTTTTGGTAAATCAGGATTTTTCACGCCCGTGCTAGCAAATAGCGCGCGAACATTTTTTAAATTTGCATTTTGTATTTCTTCATAACAAAGCGTGGCGTTATAGATACCAAATTTCGCCTTTTCTAGCCCAAATTCTTCAAATTTGGCGTCTAAAATTTTGTCAAATCTGCTAACAAAAATGCTAATTACGCACTTTGGCAAATTTGCATTTGGAAAGCGTTTTTGAAATTTTTTCGTCCCTTTTTTCATCGCGCTTAGACACTCTTTTGTCTGCTCTGGGGAAAAAATCAGCGTCGCATTTACATTTATACCTTTTTCTATTAGATCGCTCATCGCATCTATTCCCTCTTTTGTTGCGGGCACTTTTATCATTACATTTGGCATTCCAATCGCGCTATAAAGGCGTTTCCCCTCTTTGTATATCTCTTTTGAGCTCATCAAATTTGGATCTACTTCAATGCTAATAAATCCATCATCACCCTCACAAAAATTTCGCAACATAATCTCTGCTGCACGTCTAATATCGCGCATCGCTAAAATCTCGTATTTTTGTTTTGGGGTTTTATTTTCTAAATTTTTTGAAGCCTCACGATATTTTTCGTTAGTCGTAATCGCATTTTTAAAGATTGACGGATTTGACGTTGCGCCGTTAAAATCGCCATTTGCGATAAATTTCTTAAAATCACCATCTAAAAAATCACTCTCAATAAAATCGCACCAAAGCGAGAAGTTTCCATTATACATATTTTGCAATCTCCATTAAATTTTTTGTCTCAACGCAATAAGTCGCCTCTTTTTTTAAGACTTCATTTGCACAAAAGGCGATTTTTAGTCCGGCTTCTTTAAACATCGACACATCATTTGCGCCATCTCCTACGCACATAATCTCATCTGCGCTAAGCCCTAAAAGTGCTTTTAACTCGCGCAAAAGTGCGCCTTTTGAAAAGCCAAAGCTCATCTCGCCACTAACTTCGCCTGTTAAAACGCCATCTTTTTCATGCAAATAGTTTGCAAAACTAGCATCAAAGCCCAAAATGTCGCGCGCCGCGTCCGTTGCGATATGAAAACCACCGCTAAAAACTACGACTTTTATGCCCTTTGATTTTAGATATGCGATAATCTCTTTTGCACCTTTAATAAATGGCAAATTTTGCGCTACTTTGGCGATTTGCTCTGTTTTTGTGCCTTTTAAAAATTTAGCTCTTGCATGTAGAGATTCAAAAAAATCCAAATTTCCAGCCATTGCGTTTTTTGTGATTTGTGCGACTTTATCGCTTGCCCCACAAATTTCAGCAAATTTTGTAATTGTTTCGCCGTCCATAAGCGTAGAATCAAAATCAAATACACATAATTTAATCAAAATTTAATCCTTTTTAAAAGCGTTAATTATAGCTTAAAAATATCTATCTCATCTAAAATTATTTTGTTTTCATTAAAATTTAGTTTATAAATCAAGCCACTTTGCGCGAATGATTTTAGGTTAAAATAGGTTGTCTCGCCAAAATTGAGCGTTTGACCTTGATGATAGTGCCCTTCGATGATGAAATTTGAGTGAAATTTATCGATTTTTTTGGCGATAATTTCGCGAAAATTTGCCAATTTGCGATAGAGAATTTTCTCATTTTGGCGACGCAAAATCGTGCGAGAAATGGCAAAACCAAGCGCGCGATCGATGAGATTCATCACAAAAATAAACGCTGCACTTCGCATACAATATATAAAAATTTTATCCCAAATCGGTAGATAAATATCTCCATGTGCGATAGAAATTTGTGCTGTTTTATCTGCGCAAAAAAACTCACAAACCACGGGCTGAACGCGGTTGGGATAGATTTTTACAAGCGGAAAAATATCGTGCAAAATAAAGTCGTGGTTTCCCTCAAAATAATAAATTTCATGCGTTTTTGAAAGCTCATTAATCATCGCAATTTCATCGGCGTAAAATTCCCGCACAAAATCGGCATTTGTCAAAAAATCAAACATATCACCCACGAAAAATAGTTGCGAAGCGCAAATCTTTTTATCAATCAACGCGCGTAAAAAATCGCGAAAATATGGGCGCGACGTATTGGCGTGAGCGTCTGCGATGAATATTGCGTTTTGATTAATTTTTATCAAATTTTTGCCCTAAATTTGGTGTGAAATTTATCTTTATGCGAGAAATTTTTAAACCCTAGCACGCAAAATTTAGTTAAATTGAATTGTAAATTTCTTGATTTTAGATTTAAAATAGGCGATAAATTTAAATGTAAATTTACGCTAATTTTATTCATAAATTTGCGCCAAATTTGAGTGCGAAAATTTGCAAATTTTAGGTGTAAATTTTTGATGAAATCAACTAAAAATCGACTAAATTTCTGCATTAAATTTGCACTCTTATTTTCAAAAAATCGTCTTAAATTTTTCAATCTAAAATTAACACATTTTTTTAGCAGGAAAAATTTAGAAAATTTGCGCAAAATTTGAATATAAATTTTTTTAAATTTTAAGCGTAAAATTTGATTGCGAAAACTAGCTAAAATTGGCGAAATTTGATTAAATTTAAAGCTTGAACTCCCACAAATTTTATTCGCGCTAGGTTTTGCAAGCTTTGCGCCCAAATTTAGCCAAATTTTATCCATAATCAAGCTCTAAATTTTGCGCACAAAATCAAATCCCATGCGCAATAAGTGGCAAACCAAGGCTTTCATCAAGCTCTAGCATCAAATTCGCATTTGCCATCGCTTGTGAAGATGCGCCACGCAAGAGATTATCAATCGCTGAGTTTATCCAAATTTTATCACCATTTTGGCGAACGCAAATATCGCAAAAATGCGTCCCCACGACATCTTTTATGCGGACTGGATTTTTGCGAATTCGGATAAATTTTTCATCTTTATAAAACTCGCGCAAAATCTCATCTGCGTTAGAAATTTTGCGTAATTTTGCGAAAATTGACGCGCTCATTCCGCGCGTTATGGCAAGCAAATTTGGCACAAATAAAACATCAGTTTTAGAGTTGTTTTGACGCTCAAATTGCTCTTTTATCTCATCTTGATGGCGGTGCGCAAGCGGATTATAAGCGTTTAAATTCTCATTAACCGCTACAAAATGCGAACTCTCTTTAAGCCCCTTTCCTGCGCCACTAACGCCACTTTTTGCATCAATCATCACGCCAAAATCATTATCAATCAG
>CAUTSW010000035.1:0-13441 GCA_963541085.1 uncultured Campylobacter sp. | reverse complement strand
TTGTCATAAACCGCCAAGTAAAGCACTACGAGCAAACTCTTTTATGGTGCAAGATATTTCTACTTGGCAACTCTTTTACACCGCACAAGGGCGATGATCTAGGATTTGCCTTGCTATTTGATATGAATAAACTCTTTGAAAGCTATGTTGGAAATTTTATAAAGAAAAAGCATGCAGATGTTAGTTTGCAACACTCAGAAAAACACCTCATAGAAGCGCCAAAGAGTTTTAAACTAAAGCCTGACATATTTTTAGAAGGCGAATTTATAGCTGACACAAAGTGGAAAATAATCAGGCAAGATATTAACGAAAGCGAGAAAAAGTATAAAATCTCACAAGCCGACCTATATCAGCTCTACGCTTACGGCAAAAAGCATGAGTGCAGTAAGCTTTACCTAATATACCCAAAGATAGACGGCGCGAAGCAAGAGCCTATGAAATTTAGATACGACGATGAAACGCAGCTTGAAATTTTATATTTTGATTTGGAAAAAGATTCCGAAAACAATGAGCTTATAAAAAATTACTAGTCGAAATTATATATTATTTAGTTGCATATTAGATGTAAAACAGTTGATTCTTTGTCTAGATTGCAGTTTACAATATACATCCTAAACCGAACTTCGACCGTACAACCAGTCAAATTTAAACATATCTGCTAATCTCTATCAAATTTCCGTCCGGGTCGCGTACGTAGATTGAGCTTATCGCTCCAAGCGCGCCCGTTCGCGGTACTCTATGGCGATACCGGCAACCTCTAGCTCCTCTAAAACTATCTCAAGCGGCGTATCGGTAAGCAAGCAGATATCGGCCGTTCCGACGTTTGAGTTTAGAGCGTTTGGCAAAATCTCCTCACCTTTTACATGCAAATTTATCTTTTGCGAGCCAAAGGCCAGAGCCTTGCGTCCGTTTGCAAAATCAATCTCGCGCATACCCAGCGCGCGCACGTAAAAATCAAGCGTCCGTTGCAAATCAGCAACCGTTAAAACGATATGATCGATCGAAGCGATACGCACAAATTATCCTTTTAAATCAAATTTAACCAAACATTTCCCGCCAAAAACGACAAATTTGACGGCGTAAATTTAAAGCCGCTAGGCGTCAAATTTTGCTTTAATTCCAACATAAACGCTTTGTTATTAGCACTAAAATTTGGTGTTTTATAGACGCTCTCAACACAAATTTCACAGCAAAAAAGCCAAAAAATAAGCGCAAATTTGACACTTAAATCAGCTTTTAAACATATTGACTTTCCAACCGCCATTGCTCTTAATCAATTTAAAACTTTCACTCGTAGTTTTGCCATCTTTAAATTCTACCTAAATCTTGATTCGCGCACTATTTTTATTAATATTTTTATCTATTGTTTTGATACTTTTAATCTCACCATGATGCTCGCTAATACGCGATTGCTCAACAATTATGCTCTTGATTTTTTCTGAAACAAACTCTTTATCACCATTCTTTTGGGAATCTTGCGGAAAATATAAAAGCTTGATTGCGCCATCTGGATCGCCACCAAAATAGTCCAAAAAACAAGCTTAAAATAAATTTTTTCATCATTTTTCCACTGAACTTAAAAAAATAAAGCGAGGTTTTAATGAAAAAGTATTAAAAATCATATTAAAAGATAAATTTTTTGAAATTACCAGAAGTTAAAAAATGGTGCGGATGAAAGGACTTGAACCTTCACGCCGTGGGGCACCAGATCCTAAGTCTGGCGTGTCTGCCAATTTCACCACATCCGCATAAATAAAAATAAAATGGTACGCCCAAGAGGATTCGAACCTCTGGCCTACGGCTTAGAAGGCCGTTGCTCTATCCAGCTGAGCTATGAGCGCAAACAAACAAATGGTACGCCCGAAAGGAGTCGAACCTTCAACCTACAGATCCGAAGTCTGTTGCTCTATCCAATTGAGCTACGAGCGCGAAAGTGGGGTGAATTGTGGGAATCGAACCCACGACCCTCAGGACCACAATCTGATGCTCTAACCAACTGAGCTAAACTCACCATAAAAAATCAAATCAATGGTCGGAGCGAAAGGATTCGAACCTTCGACCCTCTGGTCCCAAACCAGATGCGCTACCAGACTGCGCTACGCTCCGATAAAAAAGCTCACTGAAAAAACGAAAGCGCATTATATTCAAAACTTACACAAATGTCAAGATTTTTCAATGAAAAAATAAATTTAAATGATATAATTGGTAATTTTTAAAAAAGGTGGGTGTTATGGATAAAGATTTGTTGGAAAATCAAGATGTGAATTTTACTAAAATTTCAAATTCAATTGAAGTAAAAAATCCATCAAATGGCAAAATAATCGCATATGTTAAAAAAACAAACGAAGAAGAGCTTATAAAGATTATCAAAAAAGCTCAAAATGCTTATCAAATTTGGCGCGACGAGACTGCCACAACACGGGCTGATTTGCTATTAAAATGGTATCTGTTAGTCTTGGAAAATAAAGAAAATTTAGCCCAAATTATGACAAGTGAAAGCGGTAAAAGCATCAAAGAATCACGCGCCGAGATCGAATACGGCGCAAGTTTTATCAGATGGTTTGCAGAAGAGGCGCGCAGGGTAAATGGCGATATATTTCAAAGCGCAAATAAGTCACAAAAATTAGCAATGATTCGCCAACCAATTGGAGTTTGTGCCGCGATTACGCCTTGGAATTTCCCAAGCGCAATGATTACGCGCAAAGTAGCCCCTGCCCTAGCGGCTGGTTGCACAATCATCGTAAAACCATCTAGTAAAACGCCACTTAGTGCCTATGCTTTGTTAAATTTAGCTATTAAAGCTGGTTTTGCTGAGGGAATTTTCACGATTGTAAGTGGCGATAACGAAATGATTAGCGATGTTTTAAGCAAAAGCAAAATCATCAAAAAAATATCATTTACAGGCTCAACACAAACCGGTAAAAAACTATACGCAAAATCCGCCGAAACAGTAAAAAAAGTGAGTTTAGAATTAGGTGGCAATGCCCCTATTATCGTATTTAACGATGCAAATTTAAAAACAGCATTAAAAGGCATAATTGACTCTAAATTTCGCAACAGCGGGCAGACTTGCGTATGCGCAAACAGAATTTACATTCAAAGTGAAATTTATAAAAAAATGCTCGAAAAACTTCAAGAAGCTGTGCTTAGTCTAAATGTTTGTGATGGTTTTGAAAAAAAATGCGACATCGGACCGCTTATTAATGAAGATGCTGTGCAAAAAGTAGAAGCTCACGTAAAAGATGCACTAAAAAAAGGCGCAAAATGCATTGTCGGCGGAAAAAGAACAAATTTAAAAGGAAACTTTTTCGAGCCTACGCTGCTTGCCGATGTCTCAAATGATGCACTCTGCGCAAAAGAAGAGACATTTGGACCGCTTTGTCCGATTTTTAAATTTGAGAGCGAAGAAGAGGTAATAAATTTAGCAAACGATACTGATTTTGGTCTTGCGAGCTATATTTTTACGCAAGATATAGCCAAAGCTACGCGCGTTAGTGAGGCACTAGAATATGGTATGGTCGGCATAAATACGGGATTGATTTCAAACGAAGTGGCTCCATTTGGCGGAATAAAAGAGAGTGGAATCGGGCGCGAGGGCTCAAAATACGGGATTGAAGAGTATTTGGAGATGAAATATTTGTGTTTAAATTTGTAGATTATAGTTTGCTTATTTTAAGTTAAATTTAACATATCGTTTTATATAATCGCAGCTTTTAAATTTATTTTACGACTAAGGAAAAATTAATGGCAAATCATAAATCCGCTGAAAAAAGAGCGAGACAAACTGAAAAAAGAACCGAGAGAAACAGATTTTACCGCACAAGATTAAAAAACGTCTCTAAAAATGTTCGCGAAGCAGTAGCTTTAAATGATAATGAAAAAGCGGTAAATGCGTTAAAACTCGCAAATAAAGAGATCCACGCGTTTGTTAGTAGAGGATTTTTGAAAAAACAAACCGCTTCACGTCGCATTAGCAGACTACATAAATTAGTAAATTCTTTAAATTCACAAAATTAATCTCAAATTTTTAGATGTTAGCCGACAAATTAAAGCCGTTTTTGGATCGCTATAATGAGCTCACAAAGCTTCTTAGCGATCCTGCGACAATGAGCGATATCGCCTATATGACAAAGCTTTCAAAAGAACAAAGCGATATATCTCAAATTCGTGAAACCGCACAAATTTACTTAAAAACATTGAGCGATATTGATGAAAACAAACTGCTCGCAAGCGATCCTGAGCTTGGAGATCTAGCTAAAGATGAGTTAAAATCGCTTGAAATTCAAAAAGATGAGCTTGAAGCTAAAATTAAAATTTTACTTCTACCAAAAGATCCTAATGATGATAGAAATATCTTTTTGGAGTTGCGCGCTGGCACAGGTGGAGATGAAGCTGCGCTTTTTGCTGGCAATCTTTTTGAAGCGTATCTGCGCTATGCTGATTCACGCGGGTATAAATACGAAATCGTCAGCCAAAGCGAAGGAAGCGTCGGCGGCTTTAAGGAAGTTGTGCTTTTAATTAAAGGCAAAGGTGCTTATTCGAGGTTAAAGTTTGAAGGCGGAACACACCGTGTTCAGCGTGTTCCACAAACAGAGAGCCAAGGGCGTGTGCATACGTCTGCGATTACAGTTGCTGTAATGCCAGAGGTAGAAGATAGCGAAATAGAGATCAAAGAAAGTGACCTTAAAATCGATGTTATGCGCAGCTCAGGACACGGCGGACAAAGCGTAAATACGACAGACAGCGCCGTTCGCGTTACACATATTCCAACTGGCTTAGTTGTTACAAACCAAGATGGTAAATCTCAGCATAAAAATAAAGATGCCGCAATAAAGGTATTAAAAGCTAGACTTTATGATTTACAAGAGCAAGAACGTCTCGCAAAAGAGCGTGAAAAACGCCAAGATCAAGTCGGTACAGGCGACCGCTCAGGACGCATTAGGACATACAACTATCCACAAAACCGCATTTCCGATCACCGTATAAATCTCACGCTTTATAGATTGGATGCGATTATGGCTGGCGGGCTTTTTGATGAGATTATAGATCCGCTCATGGCCGCACATCAAGCAGAGGCAATTTCAAACGCTGGTTTGTAAAATTTGCAATAATTTTTTGGTGGAATTAAACAAATTTCACCAAATTTTAGCTTTTAAAATTTTATAAATGACACAAAATTACATTATAAATAGAGTAAAAATCTACCGATTTTTATCAATCTCTTAACTTTTTTAAATACGTTGCAAGAAAATACATAAGTAAGTAAAATATCCACTTTGATAATTTATGGCGCAAATAAGTTTAAATATAAGCGCGATAAAAATAGATAATTTTCACAAGAAGTGTAAATTTGGATTTAGTGGCAAATCAACCTATAAAAAATCTTTTTAAATTAAACCTAAAAAATTTAGCCAAATTTATTACTCATACAACAATAATTTCAAGTTCTTAAAATATCAAATTTTTCAAAAATACTGTATTTGTTCTGACGGCTATTCACAAGATCGGTTTTGCAAATTTATTCTGCATAATTTAGCATAAACAAAACATTTTTCACATCAATTATTTTTACAAAACACACAAAATATCATGAGGTTTTAAAAAAACAACAAGTCAAAACATCGCATTTTCCATTTTGTGTCATTGATACAAGCGGTTTTTATGTGGCTAAAGTATCCTTATCTTAATTTTTATTGCACTTTTTAAATATAAAAAATTTCTAAAATTTACCCATACATGCTTACAAATTTCTAGCAATTTTTACCAAATACCAATTTATCAAGTAAAATACTTAAATTTTTGCTATTTTTTTTAAACTGTTTATAGCATATTTTGTTACTTAAATTGAAATAATCAAATTATTTTTGAAATGAATAGATATATAGATTATTTAATGCTTTAATAATGCATTTGATTTTGAGTGGCCGGGAGATAGGGATTCGAACCCCAGGAGGCTTTCACCTCAACGGTTTTCAAGACCGCCGCTTTCGACCGCTCAGCCATCTCCCGATAATTAAATTGAAATAGATAATTTTGTTTTATCTTGTTTTTTCTTCAACCCAATTTGCGCCATGATTAATCTTCTCTTTTGACCAATCAACCGCTTTATTTGTATCTTCTTTCATGCCATGCCAAGTATTCGCACAACCACATAAAAACACAAGACCAAAAAATAAAAACGTTAAATTTCGCATCTCAAACCCCCTAAAACGTGGAGGCGACACTCGGATTCGAACCGAGGATCAAAGCTTTGCAGGCTCATGCCTTACCACTTGGCTATGTCGCCTTGCTCACTTCCAAAAAAGTGGTGCCCAGAGCCGGACTTGAACCGGCACGGAAAAAAATCCGAGGGATTTTAAGTCCCTTGTGTCTACCATTCCACCACCTGGGCGACGCCAAATTTATCTAATCAAAAACAAAATGGAGCGGGAAACGAGAGTCGAACTCGCGACATCGACCATGGCAAGGTCGCGCTCTACCACTGAGCTATTCCCGCATATTTGAAACGAAAATCGGATATTATCTAATACAAGCTTAAATTTTTATAATTTTTTTTAAAAAATATCAAATTTCTTGTTATTTTTTTTATCATTGAAAAATTTATATCGTTTTTTAGTAGATAAAATTTTAATTTTTTTAAAAATAAATAAAAATTAAGTTTGTTTTTTGTAATATTGTCGCTTCCTTTGGGGTTATAGCTCAGCTGGGAGAGCGCTTGAATGGCATTCAAGAGGTCGGCGGTTCGATCCCGCTTAACTCCACCATTGAACTGTTTTTAAGCTTTTTATTTTCTTTTGCCCAGACAAAATTGCACTTTTATAGAATTTATTTTGCAACTTTTTAAATAACGTATTTATCGGTGTATTTTTTACAAAAAGTAGACAATCAGCCTAAAAGTAGCAAAAATATAAATACAATTAAAAGCTCCACATATATAAACCAAAAAAGCTAAATAGCATTAATTAAACCTGTATAGATACAAAATCAAAACTATCATAACACCAAATTTTAGTAACAAAATGCACCAATCTTTTTAATCCAAGCAATTTAAAATACCGCCTTATAAATGGCGTTGATAAAGTTTTAACCAACTAGCAAAATATAAACATATTGCCTACATTAAGCCAATCACGCGGTTTCCCCACCATAAGTCGTTTTACGCTTGATAAATTTGTAGATAAAAAAGTGCGGCTTAATTACAAATTTTCACCCACAAATATAACACAAAACAAAAGCCTTTATCGCGCCTTGTGTTCTAGTTAGCAAAAAACACAAATAAGACGCAAAATCTATCTTGCAATACCTTGCACAACAAAAGCAAAATAAATTTAATTGAGCAAATTTGGCGCACATTCGCTTAAAAAGCAACCTCATCGCGCCACCTCACGCCACACAAAACATCGCCATCAAATCAAATTTGCATCTAAATTTCGCCACCTTTATAAATAAAAATTTACGCTAAATTTCTAGCATAATATCTTCATTTTTTATAATGCCTATCCTGCGCGTTAAGATAAGTTGTGCAATTTCGTGCGCTTCATCAAGAGAGTGCATCTTATAGCTTCCACACTGCTTAGGATTTAGCTCTGGGATATCTTTTTGCGTCTTAACACCCAATATATCACGCATAGAAAGCTCCCACGCACGCGCAACATCGATATCGCTAGGATGCCCAATCACGCTCATATAAAAGCCAGTACGACAACCCATCGGCGAAATATCTATTATCTCCACCCCATCTTTATTTAGATGTTCTCGCATAAAACCAGCAAACAAATGCTCTAACGTGTGAGTGCCACGCTCACCCATAATCTCTTTATTTGGCTTAAAAAATCGCAAATCAAAAACGCAAATTTCATCTGCGCTTGGCGTTTTCATAACTTTTGCTAGACGCACACCAGGTGCGTCCATTTTCTCGTGATCTACCTTGAAACTATCTAATAATGGCACCTATTCCTCCTTGGAAAAAATTTAAAGAAGCGGTGCGGATTTTACTATTTTTTGTTAAAATCCGCAATTTTATCTATCAAAAAGGAAATTTTGATGCAAATTGATGAAATTCGCAGTGATATTATCTTAAAAAGTGGAATTTTATATTTTGATTTTACAGCGAGCGGACTTGGACTTAAAAGCGTTGAAAAAGAGATAGAATTTGTGCTTCGCACCTACGCAAACACCCACTCAGAGTGCTCAAAATGCGCCAAAATAACAAGTGATTATTACGAAAACTCACGCGCTGGTATCAAGCGTCTTTTAGGGCTTGGTGATGATTTTTATCTCGTGCCTTGCGGGTGTGGCTCAACAACTGCAATTAAGCGTTTTCAAGAAATTTTAGGAATTTACATTCCGCCAAAAACACGTGAAGTCCTAGAACAAAATTTCAGACTAAATTTTAAAGATAAATCTAAATTTCCACTAATTTTAATCTCGCCATACGAGCACCACAGCAACGAAATTAGCTACCGTGAAGGACTTTGCGAAGTGCGCAGAATACCGCTAAAAAACGGGATAATTGACTATTGCGCATTAGAAAATACGCTCAAAAAATCCAGCACAAAAGGGCGTGAAATTTGGCTTTGTTTTAGCGCGGCTTCAAACGTCACAGGCGTAAAAACCGACTGCAAAAAACTTCGCGATTTAGGGCTAAAATTTGGCACAAAAATCGCGCTTGATGTATCTAGTATCGTCGCTTACGAAAACATCCCTAGCGAGTATTTTGATGCGCTTTTTATATCTTCACACAAACTTTTAGGCGGAGTTGGCGGGAGCGGACTTTTGGCGATTAGGCGTGAAATTTGCGCGGGAGCAAAACCCACATTTGCAGGCGGTGGCGTGGTCGAATACGTAAACAAAAAGCGTCAAATTTACGTAAGCAATTTTGAACGCGCACAAGATGCAGGGACACCAGGAATCATGCAGCTAATTCGCGCGTTTTTGGCATTTAAATTTCGCAATCAATTTGGCTTAGAAAACATCGCGCGCATAGAGGCGAAACATTTAGCGTATTTTGAAAACGCACTAAAATCTGTGCCAAATTTGGTCTGTTATTGCCCTAGTGGCGTAGCGCGATTGCCAATTTTTGCATTTAATATTCGCGGAATTTCGCCATTTGACTTAGCACGAATTTTAAGCGATGAATTTGGCATTCAAGTTCGTGCTGGATGCTCATGTGCTGGACCTTATGGGCATGATTTATTGGGTCTAAAATCAGTAAAATCGACACAAGATTTTGCGCAAAAACCAGGCTGGGTGAGAGTGAGTTTGCACTATACGCACACAAAAGATGAGATTGATTTTTTGATTAATGCATTGCGGATAATTGCTGGGCGAGTGGAAAAATTTGGATTTTAGGTCAGCCAAATTTGCATGAAATTTGTGCAAATTTTTTGGTGTAAATTTCACACAAATTTAAGAAAATCGCGCTTTAAATGAGCGATTTTGATGCATCGTTTTTTAGATTTTTAGATATTTTCATTATGTTTATTTGTGATTTTTTCTTTCATCTGCGTTTGTTATTTTTGATAGCAATCAAAATGCCTTTATGAGCTAAAATTCGAATTAAATTTAGATTGAATTTAATCCAAATCGCGCTGGGTTTTAAAATCCTAACCAAATTTAATCTCAAATTCTTATTTGACTTTGACTTTTTTAATTTAAATTTGCAAAAAAGTGCTTTTGTTTTAGGCTTGGTTTGATGAGCGTTGTTAGCTTTGTTTGTGATTAGGCTACAAACATAAGATTTAACTTAATTTTTTTAACACAAATCTTAGGTCTTAGAATCTGATTATAAGTAAGAACAAAATCGAAAAATAAAAGTATAAAAAATGAGTAATCTTTTAAATGTCAAAAATTTATCGGCGAGGATATCTAAAAAGATACTTTAGATATTTGCGTGTTAAACTACAAATTAGCCAAACAAAGCAAGGCAAATTTAGACCAAGCTACCAACGCTAATTTAGACAAAAACAAACCCAAAAGAGCAAAAGCAGTTCTTTAAAATCCCAAACAATTCAAATTTAATCAAAGCTTTTTGTAAATTTTAACCCAAACCAAACCGATTTGAAATAACTACGGCGTAAATTTTGCTAAAACTCTATCAGGATTAAAAATCCCATTCCAAGAGCTTTCATGAGGCATTTTGGAGAGATTTTTAATACTTGCTTTCATTAAATTTTCCAAATCAAATTTGACGCAATGTAAATTTCGATAGAGAATTTACTTCTAAATCAAATCGGCATTACGCGTATATTTTGGCTCAAATTTTCACGCAAAACGCTCTCTATCGCAAACAGCGTCCCGCCAGCTCCACTCGCACACCCGCTACAAGCGCCTAAATACCGAATAAAAATATCAATCATGCCATCGTCTGCTTTTTTGATATCTAAAATTTCAAGATTTCCACCATCCATTTCTAGCATCGGACGAATTTGCTCGTCAATTACGCCTTCGACTGCCTTAAACTGCCCGATGACATTAAGCTCTTCAAAGCTCAAATCCGCCCCACTCGCGCTAGTTTTTGCATCCGCAATCGCGCGAAGTCGCTCGTTTTCCATCTCGGCGCGTGTCTCACGCAAAATATCAACAAGATAATATTCGCGCTTTTCGTGACCGCCTGGCTTGATACAGCTACCGCAAAATGCCCCCGCTTTGGTAAAACGCGTAATCTCTTCAACGCTTTTTAAATCATTTAATTTAATCACCTCTTTTATCGTACCAAGGCTCACGCGAGCGCACTCACAAACGATAATCTCATCTTCAAAATGTGCAGGATCTACGCCTTTATACTCACTAGCGGCCTTTTTGATAACATCATAAGCCATAACCGAGCAGTGCATTTTTTGAGGTGGCACAGCTGGTTCATCAGGCGTGTCACGCATCGCTTTTTCTACATCTAAATTTGTGATTTTGACCGCTTGATCGACGGTTTTACCGATGCAAAGTTGCGCCATTGTATCGGAGCTTGCGATCGCTGTTCCACAGCCAAAGCTCTTAAATTTAGCGTCGATTATCGTGTCTGTTTTTTCATCTATAAGCCAGTAAAGTCGCACCGCATCGCCACAACTTTCCGCACCAAAATCAGCAACAATTAGCTTCGCACCACGAGAAGCCGCCTCTTCTTGCGTAATTTCGCCCATAAATTTGGGATTATTCATTCTATCTTGGACGTTTTGTGAGTATTGATCCCAGATTGAGCCATTTATTAAACTATTTTTCGCCATTTTTTCTCCTTATAATCCACTCTTATGTCCGATTGGCGCATATGCAAAACTGCTCGAAATCGAGCGCAGACGCTTAACCGCTTTTTTGATATTTGCTATCGCGTAATCAATCTCTTCTTCTGTATTAAAGCGCGAAAGTGAAAGGCGCAAAGCCGTGTGGGCTAACTCTTTATCTGCGCCGATAGCTTCCATTATTGGGTTGCTTTGTAGATCTTCGCTAGCGCACGCAGAGCCTGTTGATGCGGCAATTCCTGCTTGATTTAAATCCCAAAGCATCGCCTCGCCCTCTACACCTTTAATCGCTGCTAAAATCGTATTTGGCACTCTAAATTTGCGATCTCCTACGACTGAAGTATCGCAAATTGTTAAAATTTCATCTTCTAGCTTATCGCGCAAACGCCTTACGTGAGAATTTTCAAAATCCATAAATTTATTCGCGTTTTCTAGAGCTTTGCCAGTCGCTACGATATAAGGTACGTTTAAAGTTCCGCTTCTTCGTCCACCCATATGCTCTCCGCCGTGGATTAGGCTAGTAAGCGGTTTGCTATCTTTTATATAGAGTGCGCCAATGCCCTTTGGTCCGTGAAATTTATGCGCTGAAAAGCTCAAAAAATCAACATCCGCAGCGCAAACATTTACCTTTATTTTGCCAGTTGCCTGAACGGCATCAGTGTGAAAAAGTGCGCCAAATTCATGCGCAATATCGGCTAGTTCTTTTACTGGAAAGATGACGCCAGTTTCGTTATTTGCCCACATTACGCTAACAAGAGCGGTTTTATCATCGATAATCTCGCGCAAATCACTAGGATCGATTGAGCCGTCGATTTTTACGGGAATTTTGCTAATGCGCACACCTAATTTTTTTAGAAATTCACAGGTTGCACTGATTGATGGGTGCTCTACTGCACTTACGATGATGTGATCTTTTTCGCCAGTGATAATTTTGTCGTAATAAATGCCTTTTAAAACCCAGTTATTACTCTCCGTTGAGCACGAAGTAATCACGACATCATCGCTATCTTTTGCCCCAATTCCAGCATAAATTTGATCCATCGCGACTCTTAAAGCGCGGTGAGTTTCGCTACCAAAGTCGTGAAGCGAATTCGGATTGCCAAATTTTTCCATGAAAAACGGCAACATAAGCTCATAACTTTCAGGATCTAACATCGTAGTAGCGTTGTTGTCTAAATAAACTCTCATGAAATTTCCTTTAATTAAGATAGTTTTTGTCTAGAATAATAATTCAAATTTGATAAATTTTAGCTTTAAATTTTAAGCTAAAATCTTGCGTCTTTTGGTGAATTTATAAGCGAAAAAAACTCTTTTCGCGTATCTGGATTGGTGATAAAACTCCCACGCAAAGCCGATGTTGTCGTAACTGAATTGATTTTTTCTACCCCGCGCATCTCCACACACATATGACGCGCCTCAATCACCACGCCAACACCTAGTGGCTTTATAACATCTTGAATTGCACCAGCGATTTGCTCTGTGAGCTGCTCTTGGATTTGTAAGCGACGCGCAAAAATATTTACCATTCGCGGGATTTTACTAAGACCAACAACCTTGCCATTTGGTATATAAGCTACGTGTGCACGTCCGATAATCGGAAGCAAATGATGCTCACACAAACTATAAAATTCAATATTTTGCATAAGCACCATTTCTGAATTATTGCTTGTAAAAAGCGCATCGCCAAGGACTACTTTTGGGTCTTGCGCGTAACCACTTGTTAAAAATTTATACGCTTTAAAAACTCGCTGAGGAGTCTTGATTAACCCTTCTCGTTGTGGATTTTCACCGACGATTTCAAGCATCGTTCGCACAGCGTTTTCAAATTTAATCTCTTCTTGTGACATGTTTTACCTTTAAAATTTAAGGCACAATTCTACAATAAATTTGGCAAAAATTTGAGTTTATCAATTTTAAATAAGCAAATTTTAGATAAACTACGCCCTTAATTTTATCTATTTTTAAAGGAAAATTTAATGGAAATCAACGCGAAACTTATAAATTCCGCAAATGCTACGGCAAATTTTAAGATCACAAAAGCAGACATCGAGCAAAAATTAAACGAAGTCGCACGTAAAACAGCAAAAGATGTAAAAATCGCAGGTTTTAGAGCAGGAAAAGTGCCTGTAAACGTAGTTTTGGCACGTTATGGCAAGGAGCTAGAGCGCGACGCAAAAAGCGAACTTTTCAAAGATGGCGTAGATGAGGCG